>SBGI01000118.1 GCA_006227015.1 Gammaproteobacteria bacterium | reverse complement strand
TCTTCAATGTGGTATTTCGGGGTGTTGGGCGCCACCTTACACAACTGGGGTACCTTGCGTGACAGACGGTCGATGTCGGCCATGGTGAAATCCACATCCGCCTCATGTGCGGCAGCCAGCAAGTGCAGGATGGTGTTGGTGGAACCACCCATGGCAATATCCATGACCATGGCATTTTCAAATGCGTTGAAGCTGGCTATGGAGCGGGGCAGTACTGCCAAGTGATCCTGTTCGTAATATTCTTTTGCCATGCTGACAATTCGGTGTCCGGCCTCTTCAAACAGACGACGACGGTCGGCGTGGGTAGCCAGGGTAGTGCCGTTGCCGGGCAGGGACAGTCCCATCGCTTCGGTCAAACAGTTCATGGAGTTGGCTGTGAACATGCCGGAGCAGGAGCCGCAGGTGGGGCAGGCGGAACGCTCGTATTCATCGGTTTTTTCATCTGAGGCGTCGGGATCCGCGGCAATGACCATGGCGTCCACCAGATCCAGCTTGTGCTCGGACAGTTTGGTCTTGCCAGCTTCCATGGGACCGCCGGAGACAAAAATAGCCGGGATGTTGAGGCGCAGGGCTGCCATCAGCATGCCGGGGGTGATCTTGTCACAGTTTGAGATGCACACCAGTGCGTCGGCGCAGTGCGCATTGACCATATACTCCACCGAATCGGCGATGAGGTCGCGAGACGGCAATGAATAGAGCATGCCGTCGTGGCCCATAGCAATGCCGTCATCCACGGCAATGGTGTTGAACTCACGGCCTACCCCGCCTGCTTTGGCCACTTCCGCAGCTACCAGTTGTCCCATATCTTTCAGGTGTACATGTCCCGGGACGAATTGGGTAAAGGAGTTGGCGATGGCGATAATCGGCTTGTTGAAGTCGTCATCGGTCATCCCGGTAGCTCGCCACAGGGCGCGAGCTCCCGCCATGTTTCTGCCTTTGGTGGTGGTGTGTGAACGATATCTGGGCATCTCTTATCCTGCCATCCTTTAAAAACAAGGCGGCAAGAATAGCAGAGACACCGGTTGGGAATCAGTAATTATGGCAAGTTCTTGGAGAAAATCCGCGACTTGCGCTGGAAGTTATAGAGGGATTTCCGCTCGGTAGGCAGGTCGTCCAGGCTGGATTCAGCAAAGCCTTTCTCTCGGAACCAGTCGCTGGCGTGGGTAGTCAGCACGAACAATTGCTTGATACCTTTCTGGATAGCCTGAACTTCGATTTGTGCCAGTAGGCGAGTGGCAAAGCCGCGATTCTGGAAATCGGGGTGGGTTGCCACGCAGGCCAGTTCTGCTGATGCCCCGTCGCTAAAGGGATATAGGGCGGCGCAGCCGACCAACGTGCCTTCCGCGTGCTGCATCACTGTAAACCGGGTGATCTCCGTTTCCAGCAGCTCCCGCGAGCGCTTGACCAATACCCCCTTCTGCTCCAGGGGTTCGATCAGCTCCAGCAGGCCGCCCACATCGTCAATGGTCGCCTGACGAATGACTTCCTTGCCGTTTTTCAGGATAAGCGTACCGCTGCCCTCGCGGGTGAAGAGTTCGGTCAGCAGTGCGCCATTGTCGGCATAGCTGATGATATGGCTGCGTAGCACACCTTTTTCACAAGCCTGGTAGCAGGCCATCAAATCCCTCTGCAGTGCCGGGTTGGCTCCCTGCAACGTGAGATACTTGGGGACCTCATTGAGCGATAACATTTTGAGCAGCTTGCCCTCGCTATCAGTAATGCCGTTATCTGCGCTAAACATGATCAGCTTTTCTGCGCCCAGGCTGACCGAGGCTTGAGTGGCGATGTCTTCAAAGTTGAGGTTAAAGGCTTCGCCGGTGGGGGAATAGCCGATTGGCGACAGTAATACCAGCGCCCCGTCATCAAGCTGTTTCTGGATGGCTTTCTGATCGATACGCCGCACTTCACCCGTGTGGTGGAAATCCACCCCGTCCCTGACTCCCAGAGGCTTGGCGGTAATCAGGTTGCCGCCGAATACCCGGATGCGCGCGCCATGCATCGGCGAATTGACTGCGCCGGTGGAGAGCTTGGCTTCAATGGTGATTCTGGCGCTGCCCACCGCGTCTTTGACGCAGGCCATGGTGGCGCTGTCTGTAATACGGGTGTTTTGGTCAAAGCGGGGGGCAATGGCGCAATTGGCCAGTCGCTCTTCGATTTGTGGCCGTGCACCGTGAACCAATACCAGCTTGATGCCGAGGCTGTGGAGCAGGGCGATGTCGTGAACAATATTGGTGAAATTGCCATGGGCAATCGCCTCGCCGGTCAGGGCGAGGACAAAGGTTTTCCCCCTGTGCGCGTTGATATAGGGAGAGGTATCACGCAGGAACTTCACATAGTCGGACACGGCATCTGCCTGATTTTTAGTGGAAAAGCATTATAAACAACAGCGGCCAATCAGTTGTATCAGAAAATCGATGGTGGGCTGTATTCTTTCCAGTGCCAAATATTCATCGGGTTGGTGGGCCTGCTCCACGTTGCCCGGACCCAGGATCACGACATCCATGCCCAGATCTTTCAGGTAGGGTGCTTCTGTGGCAAAGGAGACGGCTTCGCAACTGTAGTGCGTCAGGGATTCGCAGATTTGCACCATAGCGGAGTTTTCCTCTGTGGCAAACGCGGGCACGCAGTAATGTTCGATGGTAATAACAACGCCATCCCGTTTCTGCAGGGGCATGATGCGCTCACGGATAGTTTGCTGCAGTGCCGTCATGTCCATGCCCGGCAGTGGCCGGACTTCAAAGCCCAATTCACACTGCCCACAGATGCGATTGGGATTGTTGCCGCCGTGAATGCAGCCCAGGTTCATGGTGGGATAGGACACGCTGAAAGCGGGATTGTGGTAGTTGTCGCGCAGCTCGTTGCGCAGAGCCAGTAGTTCTCCCAGCACGCCGTGCATGGTTTCCATGGCATTGCGTCCCAGTGATGGGTCACTGGAGTGACCTGAATGTCCCTCAATCACCAGTTTTTCCACCATGATGCCCTTGTGCATATTGATGGGTTTCATGCCAGTGGGCTCGCCGATCAGGGCATAACGGGCTCGAGGCCTGCCCGCTGCGGCGAGCAGTTGAGCGCCGGCCATGGAGGACTCTTCGTCGGCCGTGGCGAGGATGATCAGCGGTTGTTTGAGAGGCTGGCCGGCAAAATGCCGGGCTGCTTCGATCACCAGCGGAAAAAACCCTTTCATGTCGCAGGTGCCGAGACCGTAGAGGCGGTGATCTTTCTCAACCAGTTTGAACGGGTTGTG
The DNA here is from genome assembly GCA_006227015.1 of Gammaproteobacteria bacterium. Next base: position 2,511 of record SBGI01000118.1, on the reverse strand, counting down.
GTGCCATTGGCTCTCGTCACAAGGAACAGTATCAGTGTGGCCGGCAAGCACCAGACCACCGGGGCCACTGCCCAATGTAGCGATCAGATTAGCCTTGCGCGGATCTGCCAGCGGCATCACCTCGGTGGTGAAGCCGAGGTCAGTCAGCCAGTTGGCCAGCAGTTCGATGACGGCACGATTGCCCTGGTCAATTGAGGGATTGACGCTGCTGACGGAATTGGCTGCGATCAGCCGCTGGAGCATGGGAATCAGTTGCATGGGCTGAGTGTAAGCGGCAGCGCTGAAAATGCAATCGCCGGACAAAGGCAAACCCGGAAGTCTAGTTTATGCTTCCGGGTAAAAACGCTGGTAGACGGCCAGGTTATTTGATCGAAAAGGCGCGCCTCAGGTACTGGTTGGACATTGCATTAACATCGGATCGCCCGGAGAGAATGTCCTTGGTATAAGCCTCCGCGGAGTGTTGGGCGGCCTCTTTTGAGTCAAAAGGGCCAATCAGATTAGCTTGTTCGCGTACAGCGAAATACCACTTGCCATTCAGGTTCTCTAGCCGCTCAGACCGAAAGTGCGTTGTTTCTTTTTCACCGTGCCGAATAGACATGGCAAAGCCTCCTGAAAACTGGGTTGTTTTTTACCTCATTTAAAATAGTAGTTCAGAAAACAACTAATAGAGGTGCCATTGGTCGGTTAGAAACTGACTGTTTGTGTTGCCAGGAGCGTTTAGGGGGGGGCTGATGGGGTTGTAGATATGGGGTTTGACCATTGTCGCAATCCTGCATAGCCTTCATACTCAACTGATGTGGGCGCAAGCGGACAGGTGGGCTTTAATGTCGGTGAATGAGGTGGTGGAGCGGCAACTGGATTTGGGCAATTTGCTCAATGACTTGGTGGCTGACGGCTTATTGTCCCAGCCCGATGCCAATGCCATTGCGGGTAGTCAGCGCAGCCGTGAACAGTCTTTGTTGCACCCGTTGATTTATATCGCAGGCCAGCGACCGCAGAATCAGGCTGAACCCGCCAAGCAGCTTAATATCGAGGTGCTGACTCGCTGGCTGGGAGAGCGATCAGGGCTCGATGTAGCCCATATCGATCCACTGAAAATCAATGTCACTGCGGTGACCGGTGTCATGTCATTCCAGTTTGCCCGTCGCCACAATATCCTGTGTATCGACGCAGAGAGCGATGAACTGATCATTGCTACCGCCCAACCCTTTATGACCTCATGGGTCGCCGACCTCAAGCAAACTACGCGAAAGTCCATTCGACGGGTAGTGGTAAACCCCGTTGACCTGAACAAATACACGCTGGAATTTTACTCCCTGGCCAAGTCGGTATTTGGCGCCAAGGGTATCGCGGGTAACAGTCGTGCCGGGGTGGCCAACTTTGAGCAGTTGTTGCAGATCGGTTCGTTGAAAGACCCGGATGCTCAGGATCAGCACATCATCAATATTGTCGACTGGCTGCTGCAGTATGCTTTTGATCAGCGGGCCAGTGATATCCATCTGGAGCCCCGCAGGGAAAAGGGCAAAATTCGTTTTCGCATTGATGGTGTGCTACACCAGGTCTACGAGTTGCCGGACGCCGTGATGACGGCAGTTACCAGTCGCCTGAAAATTCTTGGCCGCATGAATGTGGCGGAAAAGCGCCGCCCTCAGGATGGTCGGGTGAAAACGGTAACACCGGAAGGCAATGAGGTGGAGCTGCGGCTGTCCACCTTGCCCACTGCCTTTGGTGAAAAGTTGGTGATGCGCATTTTTGATCCCGATGTGTTATTGCGAGGTTTCAGTGACCTGGGTTTAAGTGGTGATGACTTGAAGCGCTGGCGGGAAATGACGGGCAGACCCCACGGCATTGTTCTGGTCACAGGTCCCACCGGCTCCGGTAAAACCACCACTCTTTATTCGACGCTCAAAGAGCTGGCTACCGAGGACGTTAACGTCTGCACCATTGAAGACCCTATTGAGATGGTGGAGGACAGTTTCAACCAGAGCCAGGTGCAACCAAAGATCGAATTTGATTTTGCTGCGGGTATCCGCACGCTGATGCGACAGGACCCGGATATCATCATGGTGGGTGAAATTCGCGATTTGCAAACGGCCGAAATGGCCGTCCAGGCGGCGCTTACCGGCCATCTGGTGCTGTCTACCTTGCATACCAATGATGCGCCCACAGCTATCACCCGGTTATTGGATTTGGGTGTCCCGGCGCACCTGATCAAGGTGACCCTAAATGGCGTCATGGCCCAGCGTCTGGTGCGAACGCTTTGTCCCCATTGCAAGGAAGGTGTGCCTGTTTCATCTGCTGACTGGGAGTCGCTGGTGAAACCTTGGAAGGTGAAGTCCCCGGAACTGCTCTATCGCCCTGTAGGCTGTCTGGAGTGCCGGAATACAGGTTATCTGGGGCGTCAGGGAATTTATGAAATCCTACCGGTTACAGAAACCATCATGCCATTTATTACGTCGGACACGGATACCTCGGCGCTGCGCATTCAGGCGATGAAGGAAGGGATGCACA
>SBGI01000318.1 GCA_006227015.1 Gammaproteobacteria bacterium | reverse complement strand
TGGTTCCTGGACCGCATTGCCACCCATATTCTCGCTTACGAAGGCAACAGTGAAGTGGTGTTTTTTGAGGGTGATTACACCGAATACCACGAGGACTTTATCAAGCGCAAAGGCCAGGATGCCGCGCCCCGGCGTATGAAGTACAAGCGCCTGAAAAGCTGATATTTTGTGTCTAACCAATACAACCTGATGTTTTTTAGAAAAAGTATATCCAGACCATTTAAGGTTAATTTCTTGGTGGCCGGCACCCAAAAGGGGGGGACAACTGCCCTTGATAGTCACCTGAGGAAACATCAGTCAATTTGCATGGCTCAACGCAAAGAAGTTCATTTCTTTGACAGGGATGAGCTTTTTAATAACGGTGTCGACTACTCCAGTTACCACGCTTTTTTTGAGCCAAAGAATTCGCACAAGTTAATTGGCGAGTCGACACCCATTTATATGTATTGGAGAGAAGCACCTAAACGTATCTGCGAATATAACCCAGAAATGAAGATTCTTATTGTGCTGAGAAACCCCATCGAGAGAGCTTACTCACACTGGAACATGGAGCGGGACCGAGGGAAAGAGCATCTAACTTTCTGGGATGCCATCACCAACGAGGAAGTGCGTTGCCATAGTGAAAGCTCAAAGCAACACCGGATATTTTCCTATGTGGATAGAGGGTTTTATGCTGCACAGATCAAGCGGATCTGGCAATACTTCCCTCGAAAACAAACTCTTTTTATCAAACATGATGATCTAAAAAACTCGCCAAACAAGACGCTGAAAACAATTTCAGCTTTTTTGGAGATTGAATCCTTTCCTCACATTGAACCGCATGAGATTCACTCTCGACCCTATATTTCTTCGATAAATTCACAAGAGAAACTTTATTTACTAGAAAAGTTTTCAGAGGACATAAAGGTATTGGAGTTCATGCTAGGGTGGGACTGCTCGAGCTGGACTCAATAAACCCTTTTCCACCTAAATTAAACGGGCCTCTCCAGCTCTCGAGAGTCATCCCAACCCGCTATTGCCCTATCAAGGTAAAGCCCATATTCTCAAAAGCCTTCTTTCTCAACAGGGAACAGTTATGAGTGTTTTTCTTTTTATTCTTCTCGGCCTGCTTGTATTGGTTCTCGGCTACGGCATCACTCTCTACAACAATCTGGTCGCCCTCAAACACCGTGTAGCACAGGCCTGGTCGAACATTGATGTGCTGATGAAGCAGCGCCATGAGGAATTGCCAAAGCTGGTCGCCACCTGCAAGGAATACATGGAATATGAACAGGAGACTCTGGAGCGGGTAATCAGCGCCCGCAACATGGTTTCCAACGCGGCATCCAATAACGACCTCGCCGCGCTGGGTATTGCAGAAACCACTCTTCGCAAGGGCCTGGGCCAGCTGTTTGCGCTAGCAGAAAATTACCCAGACCTGAAAGCCAACGACTCCTTCCGCCACCTGCAATCACGCATCTCAGACCTGGAAAATGGCATTGCCGACCGCCGCGAGCTGTATAACGAAGTGGTCAACCAGAACAATATCCGCATTGAGCAATTTCCCGATGTACTGGTTGCGAATTTTTTCAAATTCGGGCCAAAGGAATTGCTGGAATTCAGCGATGAGGAAACGGCAGACGTCGACATCAAGCGGCTGTTCAAGTCCTGACGTCAGTCATGTCGCCATCAATGTCCGACGCTGTTCCCGTTTATGCTTCCATACGAGCGTAAGGGTTTAACCTGAATGGACTTGGCCAGCCTCTTCTGTGCCACCTGTGTGCAACAGATGCCGTCGATGGAGTTTGGCCTCTGGCTGACCATCGCCGCCGGGACCTCTCTCTTCAGCCTGAAAAAAGGGCACCGTCAGTTCAAGCGGGCACGGCTGATTGAAGATATGCCGACCTCGAAGATACGCTCTGCCAGCCAGGGGTATACCGAACTGATTGGCGTCGCAGAAAACCGGGGCATTACTCTTTCATCGCCCCTTAGCGGCTCTCCCTGTGTGTGGTGGCGCTATACCATCGAAAAATATCAACGCTCGGGAAAATCCAGACACTGGGTGACTGTAGAAAAACACGCCTACCAGCAGCCCTTTAATCTCCGCGATAATACCGGCGTTTGTGAAATTGATCCCGAAGGTGCCGACATCAGCTGTCGGCACCATCATGTTTGGTACGGAAACACCCGCAGACCCGTCAGCTTGCTGGCACTTCCCAGACACCAAAACCGTTTTCTCAGCAACACGTCCATCGGTTTTCAAGGGCGCTACCGCTACACGGAATACCTGATCCTGGAGGGCGACCCCATTTACGCCTTGGGGGAGTTTATCAGCGACAGCACCGGCCAGCGCAGCCTGACACCCCAACAGATACAAGGCGACATTCTGCGCACCTGGAAAGCCGACTTTGCTGCGCTACTGGAAAAGTTTGACCGCAATAACGACGGCCAACTGGACGCCAAGGAATGGCAGCTTGTCCGCGATGCGGCACTTGGTGAGGCGCGCCGCCAACAAGCAGAGATATCAGGAGAGCCCCTGCAACACCAATTGGCAAAACCACGACACCAAGGACTGCCATTCATTATTGGTAACGCAGAGCAGCAACAGCTGAGCAGCCGTTTCCGACGAGGTGCCCTTCTGTATTCAGCAGGGTTTATGGCGGCAGGCTCTATGGCCAGCTGGCTACTGGGAGCCCGCCTGTTTGGTTAACCGGGATTAATAAAAAACTGCCAGCCAGATGGTTTCTATATTGGGATCAGTCCAGGCTACCCGGTGCTTGCGGTGCGCGGGAATGGCGATATAGTCGCCGACTTCCATGGTCATGTATTCGCCGTTGTCGAACTCCAGCTTGCCGCGGCCCTGCATGATAACAATCAGCTCATTTTCTGGTTGGTCATACCAGAAGCCCTCCGGAGAACTCTGACCACGGGAGATAATGCGCTGAATGCGGGTAAAGTCGGTAACAATCACATCCTCGAACAACTCATCCATGGTGATGACCGGGATATTTGAAAACAGGTTCCCTACCGTTACCGGGCTGTTTGACGCCATCAAATTCTTCCTTCTCGGGTTAGTCGGCGGTGCACCCACCAACGATACAGTCGACTGACCAGTGGCCGTATGACCGGCAAGCCTATCAGCCAACCAATAGGGCGCAGTAGTGTTGCTCGCGCCATCAATAGCCGGTAGGCATCAATTTCTGAACAAATGTTGCCCTGTTCATCCTGCACATGCAACTCCGTGAGCGCTTTGCGAGGATCAATACCGAGGGCATTCAGGGTGTCTTCTTTGCCGGTGATATCCACCCAACAGACGTTGTTATCTTCTCCGGACAGTTTCTGAAAGTTATCCCTGTCACGTACACAGGTCGGGCAAGCGCCGTCAAAAAAGACAGTCAATTTTTCGGTATTTTTCCCGGCGGTCTTAGCCATCCACTTCCGCTGCAGCATCCGCTGCGTTATCCAGGGAACTGACAGACCTGACCCATGGTTCGATACCGGGATAGCGCTCGGCAATTTTGTGCCAAGCATTTCTCGCTTCTTCCGGAGACTCAAATTCACCCCAGGTCAAAACCTGCCAGAGCTGCTGGCGACTGTAAGTTTGAGACTGATGTACTGGCAAATCTGCCAGCTTGTGGCTTGATATAAAACTCTGTAACTGATCGCTATCGGCGAATGCACCCAATTGCAGGGTATAGCCTGAGCGGGCACCGGATATATCCACTCCCTTAACTGGCTGGATGGGCTCAGCAATGGCCTGTACCACGACTGGCTGTGACATGGTGTGACGACTGTTTTTCTCTAATTCCGGCCACGCTTCCGAGACAGGTTCTGCGACCCTTGGCGACAATTTAGCCGACGGTTTCAACTGTGGCCGGGAGGTATCCTGAGTGGGTGGATTAGACGTCAGACTCGGCAATTGCTTGCGCCAGTCCTGACTGGGCAATCCGGCTACTTCCGTCGTTTTTGATGGTGCTGAGGCGGCCCCTGCAGCCGGCTTTTGAGACTGTTTTGTAGCTACTATCTCAGCCCCATTATCACCCTGCATGACACAGGACCAGCTGTCGCTGTTACGCGGCCCGTCACAAACCCAGCCCACATAAGGCTCGTCCTGATTATCCTGGGCAGCGCATGCGACTAACAGGCTGGTGCCCAGCAACAGCCCCATGGCACGATAGTTCATCATTTTTACTGATGCCTGCTAAATACCCATGCGGTTTAGTGCATCCAGAATCTGCCGGATGATGCCAGCCAGGCGTGGATGATCAATTTCAAATTCGCTTTCTTTTTGCTCAAGCTTTGAGCGGATCGTGACATGACGCTCCTCGGGCACTTCTGTGCCCTGAGCAATTTTCACCATATCGGACATCAGGTTACCAAACACGTCGCGCTCTTCCGGCGCAATAGTTTTGGCGTGCTCCAGCTCGTCATGCAACTGGGCCAGCTGGGTGCGAAGTTCTTCATTTGCCATGACAAAAATCTCCTCTTCGTGCCAATTCGGCACCGTGATTGGCGGGCTCTTAGCGTATCTGTACTCGGGTCAGATACCTTGCAATATATCCTGACCACACCTTCACGATGATTTACCTAACAGGATTCCTATCTCTTTAGTATATGCCCTTTAATGGAACTGGCGCCTTATTCCATTGAAGCAGCCTCCGATAAAAAGGCCGCTACCAGCAGTGCAATTCCAGACGCCCGCAATAAAAAATGCCGAACATCATAGTCATTTTTTTAGATTTCTGTCACAGCTTTTGAGAAACTTACGGCGCACGCCCATAAGAGGCTAAAAATAACAAACTCTCCCCAGGTTGATGGGGCCTTGTATGCACTGCCTTCCGGTGCAAAAAACGGGATGAACATTATGACAATAACGAAAACACTCTTATCAATTCGAACGGCTCTGGTTTTGCTCTTGCTGTCACCACTGATGGCTCACGCCGATGATCTCAATGGCGCCAATACGGCCTGGATCATAACTGCCACGGCACTGGTGCTGTTCATGACCATCCCCGGTCTTTCCCTGTTTTACGCCGGGCTGGTACGGGTCAAAAACTCCCTGTCGGTGCTGATGCAATGTTTTGCCATTACCTGTGCGGCATCACTGATCTGGATGATCTGTGGCTATAGCCTTGCCTTTGGCGATGGTGGCTCGGCTAATGCCTGGATCGGTAGCCTGGACAATTTCATGTTGGCCAATGTGCTGGAAGACACCCTGGCGGGTGATATTCCAGAATCTGTCTTTGCCATGTTCCAGATGACCTTTGCCATTATCACCCCTGCCCTGATTGTCGGTGCCTTTGCCGAGCGCATGAGATTTTCTGCGGTACTGATCTTTAGCTGCATCTGGCTGTTGGCAGTTTATATCCCCATCACTCACTGGGTGTGGGGCGGTGGCTGGCTCGGAGAAATGGGCTTGCTGGATTTTGCCGGCGGCACCGTTGTACATATCACAGCCGGTGTTGGCGCACTGGTTGCAGCACTGGTGATTGGCAACCGTCGCGGCTTCCAGCATCAACCGATGATGCCTCACAATTTGACCATGACCGTTGCCGGTGCCGGCATGCTCTGGGTGGGTTGGTTCGGTTTTAATGCCGGGTCGGCACTGGCCGCCAACGGCGACGCCGGTATGGCCATGCTGGTGACGCACATTTCTGCCGCCACCGGCTCACTGGCGTGGATGATGATGGAATGGGTGAAACACGGCAAACCTTCGGTACTGGGTATTGTCACCGGCATGGTGGCGGGCCTCGGCACCATCACCCCAGCTTCCGGGTATGTGGGCCCCGGCGGTGCACTCCTGATCGGTTT
>SBGI01000265.1 GCA_006227015.1 Gammaproteobacteria bacterium | reverse complement strand
CCCACGCAGTGCCGGTCCGCCTGCCAGTTATCCCCATCAATAAATTCCACACCCGTCTCTATAGAGCCGTCCTCATGGAGGTTTATCCAGCGATAGCCGGGCGGCTGCCGACAGAGCTCAAAATCATCGCTGGCGGGTGCAAACTGAAAGCAGGTAGATGGTGCTGTATAGACAGGAACGCCACCCCAGTCAGACACGTAGTCCTGGTGGACGTGTCCACTGAACACTCCACGAACATTGTCCGCTCCTTGCAACAGCTGCCGGAGTGACTGATGGTTTTCGATGCGCTGCTTGTCCAGCCAACGGCAGTCTACCGGCGCCGGAGGATGGTGCACAAACAACGCCACATGATACTGCCGATATTCGGCAAGCAACTTTTCCAGAAGAGCCAGTTCCGCTGCCGCCAGTTTACCGGCAACCTGGCCGGGAACCGCGCTCACCAGGAATACCGCCACCCAACGACCTATCTTTACTACTCGCTGAAAAGGCTGACTCATGAACTGCTGCATGACATTAAAGTCATCGTGATTGCCCGGCAACCAGGCAAAAGGTGGGTGTTCGGGTAATAGTTTTTCAAACAACTGGTAGGCGGCACGCTCACCATCGGCGGCGATATCACCAGTAATGGCCAATAAGTCACTCTGAGCAAGTTCGCCCTCAAGGCGACTTACCACAGCCTTGAGGCTTTCGGCTGTATTGATGCCAGCCAATACGAACTGGTCATTCTGACCCAGGTGACAATCAGATAACTGAACCAGCTTTATGGCTCGGTGATCAGACGAATGAAACGACAATGTTGTTCTCCCTATGCCGGCTGCGTACAGACACTTGACCAAAAAGGTCGTTAGGGAGCTTCGCCAAACAGGGGTTCCGGGTAGTATCCCCGCGCCAGGCAATGGGATAACCACTCGCCGAGAAAGCGGTTCCACTGTGCTTTCTCATCCTGCTGATACATTTTGCGATTGGGGTACCCGTAACGTGATTTAACATGCATCACTCCGTCACATGACACGACCTCAGCGACGCGGGCATCATGATACAACCGCAACTTCATCACCGGCAGCCGAAACCAGGGATTTGTATTCCCGGCACTGGCCACTTGGCTAAGCTCGATGAGGGTGGTATAGGGCGTATTCTCGCGAACTACAAAGCGTAACTCGTGATCGCTGTCATGACTGAAGCCCAGCTTCCGCTCAGCTGCCTCCTGAGTCATCTCGGGAAACAATTTCATCAAGCGGAAGTAATTGGCATCACAGTCTGCCATGTACCTCCTCAAGTCGACTTTGTAACGTATTTTTCGTTTATCCGTCACCGCACCAAATCACATTTTGCCAAGTTGTCCCATCGACAACAGAAAACAGCATAGTCCATCACAAAAACCGTTGTCGATTAATTTGCAACCACATCAGACTGATGGTGGTTGCCGCGTTATTAAGCAATCCCTGATCAAGCCATTCATAAACCTGCTGTTCCGGGAACACATGCAGGCGGATATCCTCCGACTCATGAACCACACCAAACACACCCCCGGCATCCGTCAGATCCACCAGGGCGCAGAACAGATGCATACGCTCATTGCTGCCACCGGGACTGACCCAGTAATCGCACATAGCGATCAGCTCGTCGGTCTCGAGCCCAGCCTCCTCCATAACCTCACGCCGTGCCACCTCAGGGAGTGTTTCCCCGGGCTCGGAAATACCTGCCACCACTTCAAACTGCCAGGGAGTTTGTCCCTGTCCCAACACCCCGACACGAAACTGCTCCGTCAACGCAATCAATTGATGCTCAGGATCATAAATCAGCACTCCCACGCAGGGTTCGCGCTCGAATAATTCCCTGTCCATCGGTTCTGACCAACCGCCGGCAAAGAGCTTGTGTCGTAAACGCACCCGGATCATCTTGAAAAAGCCCTGGAAGACAGTTTGTCGATCCTGAACTTGAACGTCATTTTCATTGAACTGGTGCGGTGGCAGCATGTCTTATCCCACGTTACAGATTCTGGTCTTCGTTGGCAGCGCTGGAATTGGGTAGAAGTGCGCTTTAAAGCCACACTACACAGAGGCTCCGTCACTGTCCAGCACCTCAAAATCTGCTAGACTCGAACCCTCGCCACCACCCTTTGACCTAAAGGATTGTCAATGCGCTTCTGCAAATTTGTCATTTTTCTGACCGCAGCCTTAAGCCTCAACCCGGCACTGGCCAACACTCTCTCCGAGATCTATGAACAGGCTGTCCAAAACGACCCCCAACTTCGCGCTGCCCGTGCCGCCTACCTGGCCGGCCAGGAAGCCAAAAACATCGGCAGGGCCGGACTACTTCCCCAGATTACAGCAACGGGTGAATATGAAGAGCTGGAAACCAATGGCGCCAGCACCACGACCCTGAACTCCACATTTAAACCTGGCCGCAAGGGGCATACCGATACGGACTCAAGAGGGTATTACCTGACCCTGTCGCAACCGATCTTTGACCTTCCCGCCTGGTTCAGCTTTCAGCAAGGAAAAGCCCTGAGCGATCAGGCTCGATTACAGTTTGCCGCTGACCAGCAGACTCTGATTCTGCGCACCGCAGATGCCTATTTCCAGGTGCTCCGCGCCAGGGAAAATCTGGAAACTGCACAGGCCCAGGAAAAGGCCATACAGAGGCAACTGGAGCAAACCAAAGAACGTTTTGAAGTGGGGTTACTGCCAATTACCGATGTGCACGAAGCCCAGGCAGCCTACGACAATGCAAGAGTGAATACCCTGGAAACCCGCGGCGCGCTGGATATTGCCTTTGAGGGCCTGACCGTGCTGACCGGCGAATCCCACCAGCAACTGGCAGGACTGGTGGCAGACTTTCCCGTAGTTCAACCAGAACCGCTCAACCGGGAAGACTGGGTACAGTTTGCCCTGCAAAACAATTTCAGTCTGCAAGCAGCCAAATACCAGCGCGATGCGGCGGATGAGAATGCCAAGTCGAAAAAATACGAGCATGCGCCAACCCTGACGGGCAACCTGTCCTACTACGATGATCAAACCGACAGTGAATTCCGCGGACTGGACACACAAACAAACAATTTCTTTGTCAGCCCATCCGAAAGCGATCAGGAAGGTCACTCCATTGGAGTGACACTGACGGTTCCTATTTTTACTGGTGGGCTGGTGAGCGCGGAGCGTCGTCAGGCCTTCCAGCAATATGTTCAGGCCGATGAACTGTTCATTGGCACTCAACGCAATACAGTTCAGCAAGCGCGATCCCAACACCTTTCAGTGGTCACCAACACGGCTCGCGTGAAAGCCCGCAATCAGGCGATCACTTCAGCGGACAGCGCTCTGGAGGCTACCCAGGCGGGCTATGAGGCGGGCACACGCAATATCGTCGATGTCCTGGTGGCGCAACAAAACCTCTACCAGGCACGTACGGACTACGCCAATGCACGCTATGACTACATCGATAGCCTACTGCGCCTCAAAGAAGTCGCGGGGCAACTCAGCCCCGAGGATATCTACGAATTGAATGCCTGGCTGGACCCCGCCATCAATGTGACGAAAGCTGGCGTTCAATAACATCCAGCAGTCGCTGCAGCGCTCCCCGGTTATTGTCAGCCACTGACTTGGCGGCTGCGGCCATAGCCGCAGCGGATTCCGGGGACTCAAGCAGCCGAGTTATTTCGTCGACCAGCGCCTGGTCGTCAGCACAAACAGCCATGCCTCCGGCCTCCAGCAACAACCGCGAGGCTTCCGAAAAATTAAACAAATGAGGGCCACTCAATACCGGCTTCTCCCAGGCTGCCGGCTCAATCAGGTTGTGCCCACCCACCGGCACCAGACTGCCACCTACAAAAGCAATATCACAAGCCCCGAAGAAAAGCAGTAATTCCCCCATGGTGTCGCCAAGCAGGATTTGATCGCCTTCCCCAGGTACGTCACCTCGGCTGCGTTTCACTGTCATGAAACCGAGTGATTCGCACATTTGAGCAACACCCTGAAAACGTTCCGGATGGCGGGGTACCAGCACCAGCAGCAGCGATGGGAAAGCCGTTAGCAACTGCCTGAAAGCCCGGAGCACAATCTCCTCTTCGCCGGCGTGGGTGCTGGCCACTAGCCAGACTGGCCGACCCTCTATGCCACGCCATTCTGTCCGCAATGCTGCGGCGCGCTGCTTTAGGGTGTCAGCAATATTTAGGTCAAACTTGATATTGCCGGTAATCGTCAGCTGCTCATCGGACAGGCCGAGAGACTGGAAACGTGCGCCATCATCCTGATGCTGAGCGGCAACCTGATTGACCTTTGCCAGCATGGGCGCGGTGAGTGCGGCAAATCGACGATAGCCCACTGCCGATTTCTCTGAAAGGCGTGCGTTGGCGACCACAACCGATGTGCCACGCTGACGGCAATAGTGAATAAGATTGGGCCATAACTCTGTTTCCATAATCACTAGAAGGTGCGGACGTACGCGCCTCAAAAACCTGTTCACCGCGCATGGCAGGTCATAAGGTGCATAGACGTGATAGACGCTGTCGCCAAATTCTGCTGAAACCCGTGCTGAGCCGGTGGGCGTCATGGTGGTCACCGCCAGCAATGCCTCCGGGTAACGCTGTTGCAACGCTCGAATCATCGGTACTGCAGCCAGTGTTTCGCCCACAGACACAGAATGCACCCAGATCACCTGACGCGAAGCAGCAATGGTAGGCACCCACCCTAACCGCTCTTTCCAGCGTCTTCTGTACGCCGGCGCACGACGGCTACGCCACAACAGCCGCACCAGAATTAACGGCGTCAACAGGTAAAAAAGCAGGGAATAAGCAAGGCGAGCCAACGATCTCTCCAGCGAATTTCAGGGTGCAGGTTTTTGCCGAAAGCATAAAGAGAATGCGCGGGGTATACTAGCCCATCCATGGATAAGGCCCGTTTATGCGGGTTTATCATTTGTACTTCAGATTTTTTGCGGAGTTTTTTATTCTTCATGGTGCCCACTGAACCCACGGAACACCTCCAATGTGATATTGCCATTATTGGTGGCGGCATCGCCGGCCTGTGGTTGCTGAACCGCCTGGTAAGCGCCGGCTACAATGCCTTACTCTTTGAGCAGACGGCACTGGGCAGCGACCAGACAGTTGCCAGCCAGGGCATGATCCATGGCGGCATCAAATATACCCTGAGCGGCACACTAACCGGCGCTTCCGAAGCCATCGCCGACATGCCAGAACACTGGAAAGCCTGCCTAGCCGGGGAAGGGGATGTCGATCTGCGTGGGGCATCTGTTCTCAGCGACCATTTTTACCTGTGGTCCAGCAGCAGTGCACTGTCGCGCATGTCCACCTTTCTTGCGAGCAAAGCCACACGCGGTCGCGTTAACAAGGTAGGCAAGAAAGACCGGCCACAACTGTTTCAGCATCCGGCTTTCAGCGGCAGCCTCTATAAATTAGTGGACCTGGTGCTGGATGTTCCCTCGGTGATCAAGGTGCTGGCCGACAATTGCGCTGAGCGCATTTATCAAATCGACTGGTCAAAAGCCGCTTGGCATAAAACGACTTCACAAGCCCTGGCGATTGATTTTCACGACAGGGATCAGACATGGCGCTTGACCCCGGGGCAGGTGGTACTGACCGCAGGGCAAGGCAATGAGGCCATACTCAACACATTGCAGGTTAATTCACCGGAAATGCAGCGACGACCACTGCAACAGGTGATGATTAAGCACCGTTACCCGCATCGCTTTTATGGCCATTGCCTGGGTGCCGAGACCACGCCGCGCCTGACGATCTCCAGTCACCCCTGCGACGATGGCAGCCAGGTGTGGTATCTGGGTGGCAGCCTTGCCGAAAAGGGTGCCG
>SBGI01000150.1 GCA_006227015.1 Gammaproteobacteria bacterium | reverse complement strand
GCAGAAATTACTGGACAGCCGTGAAAAATATACTGCCCTGACCGGCCAAACGGTATCGTCAGAGCAGGAACCCACTGCCGAAGAGCAGCCAAAGGATGCAGCATCTGCTGCCATTGCCCGCGCTCAGGCCCGTGCCGCAGAACTGGCCAATATGTCAGAGCAGGACAAGCTGCGTGAAACCGTAGACTCACTGAAATCGCGACTGGAAAAGTCCCGCCAGAAATTACGTCAGGCGGAAGCCGATGGTTCTGAGCATGTGGACGCCCTGCGCACTGCCGCAGAAAAACTCGAAGCAAAACTGGCCGCTGCCAAACAGCAGCTAGCTGAATATAACGCCTGACGGATATCACCCATGGCCTTGCTGAAACTCACCTCGCCCCACGCACATACTGCCCAGAATACCGGGGCTGTCATGCGACTGGTGCTGCTGGCAACACTACCCGGCCTGCTGGCGCTGACGGTGTTTTTTGGCTGGGGATCACTGATCAATATTCTGCTCGCCGGTACCGTTGCCGTCAGCTGCGAGGCGCTGGTGATGCGCTTGCGCAAACGCCCGGTAATGTTTTATCTGCGCGATTGCAGTGCTCTGGTCACGGCGGTTTTACTTGGACTGGCCCTGCCGCCGCTCGCCCCCTGGTGGGTGGTGGTGATCGGCACCGGCTTCGCCATTCTGATTGCCAAGCACCTCTATGGCGGCCTCGGTTACAACCCCTTTAATCCCGCCATGGTCGGTTATGTTGTCCTGCTAATTTCATTTCCAGTGCAGATGACGGCCTGGGCGACGCCCCTCGCCCTCTACCCGGAAGGTGCTGTAGCACCGGGGTTCTGGGAATCGCTACAGATTGTCTTCCCGGTACTCAGCCCGGAAAAGATCGATGCCATCACGGCTGCAACACCACTGGATACGTTCAAACATAACAGCAGCCTGTTAGTAACCCAGCTGTATGAAAAAACCCCGCTGTTCAGCCAGGCCCACTGGGCCGGCCTCGGATGGGAATGGGTAAACCTCGGGTTTCTGGCCGGCGGAGCGCTACTGTTAGCCCGGCGTGTATTCACCTGGCACGCCCCCGTTGCCATGCTCGGCAGCCTGGCGCTGTGTGCCGCCCTGTTTTACGACAGCGGCAGCTCTGCCAGCCACGGCTCACCACTGATGCACCTGTTATCCGGGGGCACCATGCTGGGAGCGTTTTTTATTGTCACAGATCCCGTGACCTCAGCAACCAGCAATCGCGGACGCCTGATTTACGGAGCCCTGATCGGCATCCTGATTTTTATTATCCGCAGCTGGGGAAGTTACCCGGATGCTGTGGCCTTTGCCGTGCTGCTGATGAACTTTGCTGCGCCACTTATTGATAATTACACCCTGCCGCGCACGTACGGCCATACAAAATCCCGTCGCGCCACGGAGAAGAAGGAATAGCCATGGCCAACCTGGGAAAATCAATCAGTTTTAACAGCGTGGTACTGGGCCTTTTCGCCCTGATCACCGCGTCACTGCTGGCCGGCACGTACCTGGGCACCAAAGAGCGTATTGCCGATGCGAAGCGCGAAGTGGCGAAACGCGCACTGCTGGAAATCATTCCATTGGGACAACACAGCAACGACCTGCTGATGGACACCCTGCCCGTGCCCACCAACTTTCTGCACACCCTGGGCCTTGATGATGAAGGCGGTGACATCAATATCGCCCGCCAGGGAGACGAACCGGTTGCAGTCATTGTTCCCGCCGTGGCACCCGATGGCTACAACGGTGATATTCAGTTGATTGTCGGCATCAATATCGACGGCACACTGGCCGGAGTTCGCACCATTTCCCACCACGAAACACCGGGGCTGGGCGACAAAGTCGACCTGAAAAAGAGTGACTGGATTCTGGGTTTTAACGGCAAATCCCTGACCAACCCGGCACCTTCCCAGTGGAAAGTGAAAAAAGACAAGGGAGACTTCGACCAGTTTACCGGCGCCACCATCACGCCGCGCGCTGTTGTCAAACAGGTTTACAAAACCCTCAAGTACTACAATGAAGACCAGCAGCGACTGCTGAAGGCCGCACGTAACAAACCGACAGTGACCCACCAGACCAGCGAGGAAGCCGACAATGGCTGATACCAGCTCACGCGAAGTCGCCCATAACGGGTTGTGGAAGAACAACCCTGCCCTGGTTCAACTACTGGGGTTGTGTCCTCTGCTGGCGGTCACCGGATCGGTAGTGAACGCGCTGGGACTGGGGCTGGCTACCATGCTGGTTCTGGCCGGTTCCAACACCGTGGTCTCGATGATTCGCAACCACGTATCAGAAGCGGTCAAGATCCCTGCCTTCGTGATGATTATCGCCACCTTTACAACCTGCACCGAGCTGCTGATGCAGGCGTTTACCTATGAGCTCTACACCATTCTGGGAATTTTCATTCCACTGATCGTCACCAACTGCATGATCCTGGGACGTGCCGAAGCCTTTGCCTGTAAAAACCCGGTAGCTATTTCCCTTTTTGATGGCTTGATGATGGGTTGCGGGTTTGGCCTCGTCCTGCTGCTGATCGGCGCTATTCGTGAAATTCTTGGTAGCGGAACCCTGTTTGCAGACATGCATCTGCTGTTCGGGCCGATTGCAGAAAACTGGACCCTGCATCTGTTTGGTGAAGGATACGGGTTTCTGATTGCCGTATTGCCTCCCGGCGCTTTTCTTGTAGCAGGCTTGCTGATTGCCCTGAAAAACATCATCGATGATCGCATCGAAAAACGTCAGGCTGCCCGTCGCGAGCCCGTGGCCACAGGCGCCAAACGGGTACGCACCACTGGCGTTATCAGCTAGCACCCAGCAAATACCACACAAACGTTATTGTCCTGGTGCCTGTGGCGTTGACTCACCGTGTTACCCTGAATAGCATGGTGCTCTCGTACGCCAATTGAGATGTTGAGGCACAGATGAAAAAAACCGGGGCTTGGCTCACCTGTTATGCACTGGAGCAGATTGGTGTCACCCGTGTTTTTGGCATACCCGGAGCCCACAACGCCGATATCTACCGGGAACTTGAAAACTCATCTGTCATCACCCCGCACCTGGTAACCCACGAGGCGGGAGCCGCGTTTATGGCGGACGCCGTCAGTCGCACCACCGACACCATTGGTACCCTACTGGTCGTCCCCGGCGGCGGCATCACCCATGCGGCCAGCGGCATTGCCGAAGCTTTTCTGGCGGGGATACCACTGCTGGTCATTGCCGGTGGCATCGAGCGACAGAGTGGCCATCATTACCAAATGCAGGACATTGACCACCACAGTCTGCTGAAACCGATTACCAAGGCCACCTTCCTGGTGGAGTCTGCCACTGATATAGCGCCCACGTTGTTTGAAGCCTACCGCTGTGCCATGGAGGGAGAACAGGGACCGGTGTTTGTGGAAATTCCTGTGGACCTGCAAAGCAACAGTTTTGATGTGGGCACCCTGCCCGTATTTCATGGTCATCCAAACCAGCCGGACCTGGATTTGCCCGCCATTGAAAACGCCGCCCAGCGCTTGGTTGCCTCCAAACAGCCTGGCCTCTTTATTGGCTGGGGGGCCCGCCATGCCAGCGCCAGTTTGCAGGTGCTCGCTTCACACCTGGGTGCTCCGGTAGCGACCACACTACAGGGCCTGGGCGCATTCCCCGCCAACCATCCCCTGCATGCCGGGATGGGGTTTGGCCCTTCCGCCGTGCCGGCGGCACAACGGGCATTTGCCGACTGCGATTGCCTGCTGGCGGTGGGTACGCGCTTTTCAGAAACCTCGACTGGGCACTATGGCCTGGCCCCACCGGCCAACCTGATTCATGTGGATATCAACCCCGAAGTGTTCAATGCCAACTACACTGCAGCACTGGCTATTCAGGGAGATGGCAAGGCGGTCATGGAAGCACTGTTGGCCAGGGTGATGGAGCTCAGGCCGCAGGCTGCTAACAGCCAGCCCATGGCAAAAACCATCGCGATGCTAAAAAAAGACTACCTGGACAACTGGCTAAAATTACCCGGAGAGCGGGTAAACCCGGCCCGCTTTTTAACCGCACTACGAGCTCACTTGCCGGATGATGCCCTGCTGGCCTGCGATGATGGTATGCATACCTTTCTGGCCGCAGAACTGTTCCCTATCCACCCGGGCGGCAACTTCATATCACCCAGCGACTTTAACGCCATGGGCTATTGTGTGCCGGCCACCAACGCCCTGAAACTTTGCCACCCCAGGCAGAACGTGGTGGGCATTGTCGGTGACGGTGCCATGATGATGACGGGTATGGAAGCCATCACCGCCAGCAAATATCACCTCGGCGTCATCTACTGCCTGTTTAACGATGGTGAGCTCTCCCAGAGAACCCAACAGCGGCCTGGCCGCTACGGCGCCATGTCCAAACTCGGCGAGGCCGACTGGATTGCTTTTGCCCATGCGGTCGGTTGTGAATATGTCGCGGTGGAAGATAATCATGAAATCGAGTCGGCCCTGAACACGGCAATGATTCTGGCAGCTAAAAATCAGCCGGTATTCATGGATGTACATGTGGATTACAGCCGTCGCAGCGCCTTTTCCGAAGGATTGCTGAAAGCCCGACAGAAACAATCGGGCCGCGCGTCCCGCGCCAAGTGGCTGGCGCAGGCCCTGAAAGATAAAATCGTTGGCTAGCGCCTGACCTGCTGGCTCGGCAAAATCTGGTAAGCTGAAGTCCCGTCACAACAATAATAACGATGCAAACAAAACTTCTGTTGGACACCCTACATCAATTCCGCCTGTTCGCCCTGATCGGCGGACCGCTGTTGGCCGTGCTGGTGTTCTGGCTGGTGCCGGACAGCGCTCGGGGACTCAATGGCGAACTGCTGACGCTGGGAGTACCGGGCCGCATCACGGCAGCACTGGCAGTCTGGATGGCGACCTGGTGGCTGACAGAAGCCGTCTCTATTTATGCCACCGCGCTGTTACCACTGGCGCTGTTACCTCTTTCTGGCGCCAATACCATTTCCACCACGGCACAGGCTTACGCTCACCCGCTGATCTTTCTTTTTATGGGTGGCTTTATCCTCGCCCTGGCCCTGGAAAAGTGGCACCTGCACCGGCGTTTTGCGCTTTCTGTGCTGCGACTGGTGGGCACCAAACCAGCCACCCTGGTCGGTGGTTTTATGTTTGTTGCTGCCTCCATGAGTATGTGGATTACCAACACAGCCACCACCCTGGTGATGCTGCCCATTCTGTTAAGCATTATTCAACTGTTGGGCAAGGATGCGCCCAACCGGGAAAATTTCAGTCTCTGCCTGCTACTCGGTGTCGCTTACGCGGCATCCATCGGAGGCATCGGCACCATCGTCGGCACGGTGCCCAACATGTTTACCGTGTCCTTTATCGAGCGGGAGCTGGGCATTGAGATCAGTTTTGCCCGCTGGATGACCATTGCCCTGCCCATTGTCGTGATCTTTATTCCCACCGTCTGGTGGATGCTGACCCGCTGGATTTACCCGCCGGGCGACGAACCTGTGGATGGCGATTTCCTCAGTGAGCCCCGTGAACCCTGGTCTCTCGGCGCCAAGATGACATTGACCATTTTTCTGCTGACTGCCCTGTGCTGGATTATCCGCCCACTCCTGGTCAAGCTGCCGTTACTCTCGGGCCTCAGTGATACCGGCATTGCGATCATTGCAGCGCTGTTGTTGTTTATCTTGCCGGTCAGCCTGAAGCAGAGAGAATTCCTTATTGACTGGGAAACCGCCATGAAACTCCCCTGGGGTATTCTGTTGCTGTTCGGCGGCGGTTTGGCACTGGCCGGCGCCATTCGCTCCACCGGTATTGGCGAACTAATGGCAGT
>SBGI01000177.1 GCA_006227015.1 Gammaproteobacteria bacterium | reverse complement strand
CTCGATTACTTCCGGGAAACCCTGCAGCACTATGGCAGCAGCGACTTTCTGGTGGTGACCTACACCCCAAATGAAGGCGACCTGTTTGACGACGCCTCACTGAACACACTGGCCCAAATGAGCGACGAGCTGAAAACCATCAGTGGCGTCGCCAATGTCACCTCGATTCTCGACGTACCGCTACTCTACAGCCCCAAGGTCACCGTATCCCAGCTCAAGGAAGAACCCCGCACACTTAGAAACCCGGACACCGACCGCGATCTGGCTCGTAAGGAATTCCTGGAAAGCCCGATTTACCGCAAACTGATTCTCAGCCCCGATGGCCAGACCACCGCATTGATGGCCACCATGGAACTGGATCGGCAATACCTCACCCTGGTTCGCCAACGCGACTCCCTGCGTCTCAAGCGGGACACCGAAGGCCTCACCCCGGAAGAAGAAATCGAACTGGAACGTGTGAGTAAAGAGTTTCTCGACTACCGTACTGCACGGGCTGTGGAAGAGCATCAGCGGGTAGCGGAAATCCGTGAAAAAATGGCCCAGTTCAAGGACCGTGCACAAATCTTCCTGGGCGGCCCCAGCATGATCACCGCGGACATGATCGAATTTATCAAAAGCGACCTGAGGGTGTTTGGCACCGGGATTGTGCTGTTTATCATTGCCACCCTGGCCATTATTTTCCGCCAGATACGCTGGGTGGTTCTACCGTTGCTGACCTGCGTGCTGTCAGTGGAAATCATGCTCGGTTACCTGAGCTGGATCGATTGGCGCCTGACGGTTATCTCCTCGAATTTTGTCGCGCTGTTGCTGATTATCACCCTGGCCCTGACGATCCACCTGATCGTTCGCTACCGCGAACTACAGAAAGATAATCCAGAGCAAAGCCAACTGGAGCTGGTGCGTGGCACCGTGTCCTACATGGCGCGACCCTGCCTGTATACCGTACTCACCACTGGCGTTGCCTTTGTGTCACTGGTGGTCAGCGATATTCGTCCGGTTATCGATTTTGGCTGGATGATGACCATGGGTATCGGGCTGGCGCTGACCCTGGCATTTATCGTGATACCCGCCGGCATGATGCTGATCGGCAAGGGTAAAAATAACGACAAGGGCGACAACTCCGCCGCCTATACCATGATCTTTGCCCGCTTTACCGAAAACCACGGCAAACTGGTGCTGGCGCTGGCACTGCTGGCCGGCGTCATCAGCTGCTGGGGCATTTCCCAACTGCAGGTGGAAAACCGCTTTATCGATTACTTCCGTTCCGACACCGAGATCTACCAGGGTCTGTCCGTTATTGATGAAAAACTGGGAGGCACCACGCCCCTGGATATCATCCTCGATGCCCCGCCGGTACCGCCCATGCCCACCGTGACCGAGGAAGACCCCTTCGCAGAGGAAGATCCCTTTGCGGCCGATGACCCGTTCGCAGCGGATGATCCGTTTGCCTCTGACGATCCCTTTGGTGATGAGAGCCCAACAAGTAATGATGACGAGCCCAACAGCTACTGGTTTACCGGTGTGGGGCTGCAGGATCTTTCAAAGATTCACAATTACCTGGACTCGCTACCGGAAGTTGGCAAAGTCAGCTCACTGGTGACCATTGCCGATGTCGCCGAAGACCTGATGGAACACAAGCTCAACGACCTGGAGCTGGCGTTTGTACGCAGAAGCCTGTCACCGGAAAACGCGGCGCTGTTGTTTGACCCCTACATTGATGACGAACTGAATCAAGCACGCATCACCCTGCGCATCAAGGAAACCGGTAGTGAGCTGAAACGCCCGGAACTGCTGGCCAACATTCGCAGCTACATCGTTAATGACGTCGGGTTACAGGACGATCAGGTGCACTTCACCAGCCTGTTGGTGCTGTACAACAACATGTTGCAGAGCCTGTTCCGCTCGCAGATTCTTACCCTCGGCGCGGTATTCCTGGGCATCATGGTGATGTTTATGGTGCTATTCCGTTCCATTTCCATCTCCCTGATTGCCATGCTGCCCAACATGCTGGCGGCCACCGTGGTTCTGGGAGGCATGGGCCTGGCGCGCATCCCGCTGGATATGATGACCATCACCATCGCCGCCATTACGGTGGGTATTGGGGTGGACAATTCCATTCACTACATCACCCGCTTCAAGCGGGAGTTCGCTGTGGACAGGGATTACCTGGCCGCCATGCATCGCGCCCATGGAAGTATTGGCCGCGCACTGTTCTACACAGCCATCACCATTATCATCGGCTTTTCCATTCTGTCGCTGTCGAACTTTATTCCCTCGGTCTACTTTGGCCTGTTGACCGGTCTCGCCATGCTGACCGCCCTGCTGGGTTCCATGACCCTATTGCCCAAGCTGATCCTGATCTTCAAACCACTGGGCAAATAACCCCTCCAATCCCCGCGGCAGTCTGTCTGCCGCGGGGAATTAGTCCTTCCCGCTACCGGGCTGGCTGCTAAACTTTCTTCAAGAGTCCGATCGGGAAACCGCACACAGATCATGCAGCTGGATATGCCGAACTTTGAACCTTGGGAACTGGTTGCAGGACTGGGTCTGTTCCTGTTTGGCATGACAATGCTGGAACAGGCCTTGAGAACGCTTGGCACCCGCTCCTTCCGCCACCTGCTCAGGGATTACACCAAGACACCCGTGCGCGGGGTATTCATCGGCATTATCAGCACTGCCTGCCTGCAGAGCAGTTCCATGGTCGGGCTTATAGTCCTGGCCTTCGTGGGCGCCGGTATCCTGACGATGACCAATGCCCTAGGCGTGATCTTCGGTGCCAATCTCGGCACCACCTTTACCGGCTGGATCGTCGCCACCATCGGATTCCGTATGAGTCTGACGGAATACGCCATGCCAATGCTGGCACTGGGGACGCTGGGAGTAGTATTTCTCAATCCCGACTATCGCAGACACAGTCAGGCGCGACTGCTGCTGGGTCTAGGGTTATTGCTGATGGGGCTGGATTTCATGAAGACCAGTATGGGCTTTTTATCGGAGCATATTTCGCCGTCGGTTTTCAGCGAATACCCAATTCTGCTCTACGTGGTTGGCGGCCTGATCTTCACGGCACTAATCCAGTCCAGCTCGGCCACCATGATGATTGTGCTTAGTGCCATCCATGCCGGTGTTCTGCCCCTCACTACTGCTGCGGCCATTGTGATTGGCGCCAATCTCGGCACCACCAGCACGGTAATCATCGGCGGCATAAAGGGTTCTTCCGACAAGCGCCGGGTCGCTCTGTCGCACTTTATTTTCAACCTGGTGGTCAGTGCAGTGGCGCTACTGCTGATGTACCCATTACTGGACTTCATCACCGGCACACTGACCGTAACCGACCCCATGTATGTGCTTGTGCTGTTTCACTCCCTGTTCAATGGCCTGGGCATTCTGATATTTCTGCCCATCGTGTCGCCTTTTGCCAAATGGCTGCAGGGGCGTTTCACCGAAGATGACCTGATTGGCTGCCAGTACATCACCAAGGTATCCCCCACGGTCAGCGATGCCGCCACCGAAGCGATCCGCCAGGAAGTAATTCGTCTCTATTACAAGGTGATGATTCTGAATTTGCGGGTATTGCGCATTCGCCCGGAGGAACTGCTTCCCGGCTTCAAGGGCCTGGAAGTCTACGAACAAATCAAGCAGGCCAAATCCAGCTACGACGACCAGTACTCCGAAATCAAGCATACCGAGCAACAGATTCTGCAGTATGCCAATCGCATTCTGAGGGAAAAGTCTGGGGAAGGTGTCACCGAAAAGGTGTCACAGCTGGTTCATGCCTCGCGGGACCTCGTGTACGGAGCCAAAAGCCTCAAGAATGTGCGCCAGAATATTGTGGAGCTGCGCACCCAGTCAGACGATGAGGAGCTGATTGAAACCCTGCGACATGATACCCGCAATATTTACCGGCACTTACTCAACTTGGTGGAGCACACCGATCCGGTATTACTGGAAGAAAAACACCTGCAACTTCAGGAAGAAATTAATCTGTCCCACGACCGGCTTCACCAGTTGATGACCCGCTATGACAACAGTGTCGCGATTGGCATTCCACTGTCCTCGCTACTGAATATCAACCGCGAACTGCTGGTCTCCAACCAGATGCTGTCCAGTGCCGTCAGGGATCTGGTGATGATCAAACCATAAAAACCACAACAAAAGGGGCATTTACTAACCCACGGGCATCTGCCTATAGTCAGCTGCCCCCCAAGTAGATTCAATCAGGAGTAGAGAATGAAAACACGTGCGGCCGTCGCTTTTGGCGCGGGCAGTCCTCTGGAAGTGGTCGAAGTGGATCTACAGGGACCCAGAGCCGGTGAGGTTCTGGTGGAAATCAAGGCCACCGGCGTTTGCCACACGGATGCATTCACCCTGTCCGGCGATGACCCGGAAGGCGCGTTCCCCGCCATTCTCGGGCACGAGGGTGCCGGCGTGGTTGTCGATGTCGGCCCCGGTGTTAAAAGCCTCAAGCCCGGCGACCATGTGATTCCCCTGTATACCCCGGAGTGTCGGGAGTGCGACTACTGCCTGCACCCGAAGACCAACCTCTGCCAGGCCATTCGCAGCACCCAGGGCCAGGGCCTGATGCCCGACGGCACCAGCCGCTTTTCTCTGGATGGCAAGCCCATTCTTCACTACATGGGCTGTTCCACCTTTTCCAATTACACCGTCTTGCCGGAGATCGCCCTGGCCAAGGTCCGCGAGGACGCCCCTTTCGATAAAATTTGCTACATCGGCTGCGGTGTTACCACCGGTATCGGCGCAGTAGCCTTCACGATGAAAGTGGAACCGGGCTCCACCGTGGCCGTATTCGGCCTTGGCGGCATCGGCCTCAACGTCATTCAAGGCGCCAAGATGGTCGGTGCTACGCGTATCATCGGCATTGACTTGAATCCCTCCAAAGTTGCGCTGGCCAAACAATTCGGCATGACCGATTTCGTCAACCCGGCGGAAGTGGATGACGTGGTGGGGCACCTGGTTGAAATCACCGGAGGCGGTGTGGATTACAGCTTTGAGTGTATTGGCAATGTGAATGTCATGCGCCAGGCGTTGGAGTGTTGCCACAAGGGCTGGGGAGAAAGCTGCATTATCGGCGTTGCCGGTGCCGGCCAGGAAATTTCCACGCGGCCATTTCAGCTGGTCACCGGTCGTTCCTGGCGCGGCACGGCCTTTGGTGGTGCACGTGGTCGCACCGATGTGCCGAAAATCGTTGACTGGTACATGGAGGGCAAGATCAACATCGATGAGTTAATCACCCACACCATGCCCCTGCAGGACATTAACCGCGCCTTTGACCTGATGCACACCGGCGAAAGCATTCGCTCTGTGGTGCTTTACTGAGCAGGAATTCATCATGGAACAGATAGACGCCCACCGCTGTTTCGGCGGCCAGCAACTGCGTTTTCAGCACCGCTCAGCGGTGCTCGACTGCGACATGACCTTTTCCATCTACCTGCCACCCCTAGCGAATCAGGAATCAGTGCCGGTACTGTACTGGCTCTCTGGCCTCACCTGCACGGATGAAAATTTTGTCACCAAAGCGGGGGCTCAGCGCTATGCCGCTGAGTATGGCATCGCCCTCGTTGCACCGGACACCAGCCCCCGTGGCAAGGACGTGCCGGACGACCCCAAGGGCGATTATGACTTCGGGCTCGGCGCCGGTTTTTACCTCAATGCGACCCAGCCGCCCTGGTCCCGCCACTACCGCATGTACGACTACATCGTGGCAGAACTGCCAGCCCTGATTCAAGAGCGCTTCCCGGTAGATGGTGACAAAGTGGCTATCAGCGGCCACTCCATGGGTGGCCACGGCGCGCTGACCATTGCCCTGAAAAACCCCGGTCGCTAC
>SBGI01000223.1 GCA_006227015.1 Gammaproteobacteria bacterium | reverse complement strand
ACCTGCCAACCGGTATGCCCCAACGGGACAAATACCGTCAACTGCTGACCAACCGACTGACCTGGTTAACCCACAATCAGAACGTTACCTGGTCGCTGTTTGTCTACTACTCACCCACCGACAAGGACTGGTACGCCAGACCAAAAGTAAGCTGGAAGGCATCAGACCATCTATTACTGGAAACCGGTATCAACAGTTTTGGCGGTAGCGAGGACACCACCTTCTTTGGACAGTTTGAGGAAGCCAGTAACCTTTACGCAGCCATCCGCTACAGCTTCTAGAGCTGTTCGAAGAGATCAGGGCGCGAGACGGGAAATTGTCCAGCGACCATCCTCCAGTAAGTACTGGAAGCGGTCATGGAGGCGGTTCTCGCCCCCCTGCCAGAACTCGAATTCCCGCGGCACTACCCGAAAGCCACCCCAGAAATCCGGCAGCGGAACCTCCCCGGCAGAAAACTTTTCCTTCATTTGCAGAAATTGGGTTTCCAATGCCTGACGGGAATTAATTCGCGAGCTCTGTTTTGACGCCCAGGCAGCCAATTGACTGCCACGGGGACGCTTGAGGAAATATTTCAGGACTTCGGTTTTGGTCAGCTTTTCCACCTGCCCACCGATAATTACCTGGCGGTCCATGCGCATCCATGGAAAGATCAGGCATACATTGGGATTGCCCGTCATCTCTTTGGCCTTGCGGCTACCGAGATTGGTGTAAAACAGAAAACCCTGCTTGTCGAAGCCTTTCAACAACACGGTGCGCTGCCAGGGTTTGCCCTCGGCGTCCACTGTGGCCAGGCACATCGCTGTAGGATCTGACAGGTCGGATTCCACCGCCTGATCCATCCACAACGTGAATTGCTCAAAGGGAGAGTCTTTCAATGACTCCCTGTTAAGTCGGCCATATTGGTATTCCCGACGGGTATCTTCCAGCGACATAGTGCTACTCCAGCCAAGTCGGTATTTTAGCCGGTATCCACAGGCACTGTCCCCCTACCATTAAGCCCGGCCGTTTGCCATATTTGGCTTCAAAAACAAAGAGATGCTATTCCAGTCCTGCCAGCTTAGAATATCGAATCAGGAAATTGCCTCACCGGAGAGCAGAAAATGCCCCAAAAGAGACACCTTACTGTTGCAGCATACCTGCTCTACAGTCCGCTGCTGTACTGCAATGACGAAGGTTTTATTACCGAAGATGATTTACTGGGGGATTTACCGGCGGTGACTGCCGCGTCGCGAATGTCTCAACCACTGTCACACGTACCCGCCAGCGTTACCATTATCGACCAGAAAATGATCAAGGCATCCGGGGCACTCTCCTGGGTAGATATTTTTCGTTTGGTTCCCGGTTTCGAATCCTACTCCATCAATGGCAATCGCTACGGCATTTCCACCCACGGCTATGGCCGTGAGTTTCCAAACCATCTGGAAATCATGGTGGACGGCCGATCTATCTATGACCCGATCTTCGCCACCATTGAATGGGGTTCTCTGGGTATCAGCCTGGACGATATCGACCATATCGAAATTGTTCGAGGCTCCAATGCCCCGGCCTATGGTTCAAATGCTTTTCTTGGCGCGGTGAACATCATTACGCGCAAACCGGTTCAGGATCGGGGCTGGCATGTGAGTGCCACCAGCGGCGAGCAGAACACGCGTAACAGCAATATTCGCTACAGCGGTACCGCTGGCAAACTGGATTACCGCGCCAGCTTTGATTACGAGCACAATGAGGGCTTTCCCTCTGTCAGCTCCGGTGATGATCAGGGTCCCATGGAGGATGGCAAGGAAAAAATCGCGCTGACCCTCCGCGGCATGTATACCCCGAATATCAGTGATACCTTTGATGCCCAGGTCGGCTTCAGTCACAGTAATATGGGCTGGGGCGATGCCGATCATCCGGATGAATATTCACGGGTTAATTTTAAAAACCAGTTTCAATCGCTGAAGTGGAACAGGGATCTGAACACTACCGATTACCTGCAGATGCACTTCTTCCGTAACAAAATCGAAGGCGAGAATTATGTAAACCTGGGACTGGTTTCCGACCTGCTTTCAGCCGAGTTGAACACTACGATTACACCGGCCCAGGTTCCCGCTTTTTTTCAGATGATTGACCCGGGTTTAAATATCCAGGACCAGAGCTATATCACCGGCTTTCGCGGCCTTGAGTCCGAACGCTACGATATGGAACTGGAACACCACCTGCAACTGACCAAGCACCTGCGCACCACCTGGGGAGCAGGGATTCGCTATGATCGTATCGAGGGCGAGTCGGTCCTGGGCCACGAAGACCAGT
Organism: Gammaproteobacteria bacterium; assembly: GCA_006227015.1. Next base: position 3,580 of record SBGI01000223.1, on the reverse strand, counting down.
CATCCCTCACCAGCCGCCGCCTGTTTAGCCATATGGAATGGCAGCCATCCCGCTACTGGACAGTCAACGCCGGCCTGATGATCGAGGACAATAGCGTTGTCGACACCATCGGTTCTGGCCGCGTTGCCATTAACTACCACCTCAATGAGTTCAACACCTTCCGCGTCGGTTATGCACTGGGTAAGCGCTCGCCCTCCCTCGGGGAAGCCAAGGAGTTCAACGCCGATATTCTGGATAACCAGATATTTATCACGGCCATTCGTAGAACGTCTGACGATATTGAAGAGGAACGATTGCGCAGTTATGAACTGGGCTATCTCGCCCAGTTTCCCTCTAGGGGAATCACCTTTGATGTACGCCTTTTCCGCGAGGAAATCCGCGACGGGCTGGAAACCTATCAAGAACCAGTGAATGTTGGTATTCCGGCGCTGTTCCCCAATGAGCGATTTGCTGTGCGGGACAACATACTGGAATCAGACATGACCGGTGTGGAGCTGCAACTGCGGTATCAACCCACAGAGCGCACGCTCATCAACGCTCACTATGCCTACACGGATGTCGATAGTTTCTATGTGTTCAGTTATGACCCCGTATATCTGACCAACGACCACAATGACCGGGTCCCCAGGCATAAGGCCGGGTTGCTGGTTCATCAAAAGATTGTTGGCGGCTTGTCTGGCAGTATCAATCTCTACCACATGACCGATGCCAATTGGCGGGACGGCAATGCTGTGGACCAATTTGTGCGCACGGATGCTGTACTGGGTTACGACTTTCGCGCCGGCAGCACCTCCGGGAATCTGTCCTTGATTGCTCAGAACCTGGGGGATGACTACGAGGAACACGCTGAGAACAACGTGTTTGATACCCGATATTTCTTAAAACTGACTATAGACTTTAATTAACTTTTCATTTATCTAACAGTGTTCGATAATAATTGACCGTAGATTCAAATATACAGACTAAGCCAGGGAAAGGGCGTTGAGCATATACCAGCGAGTGCATAAGGTCGCTAAATCACTCCTCACAGCAGGAGTGATATTTTTTGTCTGTTTTCTAAGCCACTCTGCACAGGCAACGGTGCTACTGCTACTTTCCAGTGATGCACCCTACTACGAGGAAACAGCCGCAAGCCTGCAAGCCTCAGCTGCAGACAGCTCGCCAAACGCCCCGACCTTCAAGACCCTGACCCTGCAGAGCGCTGAAACAGATACAGTGCTAACCCAGCCCTGGCAGCTGATTGTCACGATCGGCAGTAAAGCCACCCAGCATGTACTGACTGAACCGGGCAAGATTCCGGTGCTGAGTATTTTTACTCCAAAAAATGCCTTTGACAGTATCCAGGTGAATCAGGATACAGAACGCTCACGACCGGTTTCTGCCATTTATCTCGATCAACCACTGGAGCGTGTGGTGAACCTCGCCACCAAATTGAAACCCGAGGCGAAGCAATTCGGCGCAGTTTTCGGACCCATTTCACAATTATGGGAAAACGAGCTGAGAACCCTGACGAAACAGAAAACAATAGACCTTATCAGTGCTCATTTAACACCCGATGACAACCCCGTCGCCGTATTGCGGCCCCTGGTCCAGGACAGCGACCTGTTTATCGCATTGCCTGACCACGCTCCCTTGAACCGTGCCATTGCCAAGTGGATACTGCACCTGAGCTTTCAGAAGAAGGTACCCGTAATCGGTTTTTCCAGGGCGTATACCAATGCGGGCGCACTGGCCTCCATCTACTCCACACCGGATGATATTGGCAAACAGGCCGGTCAGCTTATTGTCGCCAGATTGATTGATGGCGACACCTCTCTGCCTCGGGCTCAATACCCCCGTTACTTCACCATCAGTACCAATTTTTCTGTCGCAGCATCCCTGGGCGTTAGCCTGCCTGCCGACAATGAGCTCTACCGAAGTCTTGAGCAGGAAGAGACAACTCTGCCGTGAGCAACAAGCAGCTTCTCAGCAAGTCTATTCATCAACGCTTTCTGGCAGTGGCGTTGCTGCCGTTGTTGCTCATCATCACCCTATTGACGCTTTTTACCATCGAGTCAAGGCGGACCGATCTGATCAACAATCTCATTCAATCCGGCGATTCATCATCCAATTACCTGGCCACGGTTTCAGATTTCGCTCTCTATTCGCGCAACAATAAACTGCTACAAGAAATCGCTTCTTCTGCCTTACGCATTCCTGATGTCGCCGGTGTAGCTTTTCTCAACAATAACAGTAAGCCCGTTTTAGCGGCCGGGCATTTTGCTCAAGATTTGAATAGCCCATCTGCTGATGACAATCAAGACACCGAAACTGCCCTGCTGGCACACATTCTGCGAGACACACCTGAAGGAACACCTCACAGAACAGAACAATTCCTGTATTTCAAAAAACCTGTGTTTCTGTCGGGTATTGATGTCAGTGACTACCAGGAAGAATCCCTGACCGAACCTACCGGGCCGGAACGTGTTGGCTGGATCATTCTCGCTATCGATCGCGCCAATATGCTCGACAAGCAGAAAGCCATCCTCACCACCTCGGCGCTGCTTTTTTTGTTTGGCCTGATCATTGCCGTAATTTTTACCTATTATCTGAGCTTGGGGCTTATATCCCCCATTCAGAAGTTGACTGATACCATTCGGCAAATGGCCGGTGGCAATCTTAACGCCCGTGCAGAAACCGGCACGGATGATGAGCTGGCCGTGCTCGCTGCCGGTATTAACCAATTGGCCGCCTCAGTTGCTGAAGGCAAAGAAACCCTGGAGCACCGCATTCGCTTTGCCACTCGCCAATTACAGGAAACCCTTGACCACCTGCAAATCAAAAATCAAGAGCTGGAAATTTCCCGCCAGACAGCGGAAACAGCCAATCAATCCAAAAGTGGCTTTCTGGCACGAATGAGTCATGAGTTACGCACACCCATTACCTCTATTCAGGGCTTTATTCGCCTTCTCGACACGACCAAGCTGGCCGAAAATGAGCGCCATTACTGCCAGATTATTGATCAGGCTGCATTACAGCTGCTAACCCTCATCGACGACATACTGGCTTTTTCAAAGTTGCAATCTGACACCGTGGAGCTGGCTGAACAGCCTCTGGACCTGGCCGAATGCGTCGAGCAAGTGATTGCCATGTTCGCGCCTCAGGCACAGCACAAGGGGCTCAACCTCGTCGTAGATTACTCTCCAGACCTGTCTCTGAACCGCATTGGAGACACGATTCGTATTCAACAGATTCTCAGCAACCTGATTGCCAATGCCATCAAGTTTTCGGATGAAGGGGGTGTCTATCTCTCACTGAAAACCAATGATGATCTGGATGTGATCATAGAAGTCCGGGATACGGGAATCGGCATACCTGAGGCGGCCCAGGCGCAGCTTTTTAACGCTTTCGCTCAGGCAGACACCTCCATTTCACGTCGCTATGGCGGCACGGGGCTCGGGCTATCCATTGTAAAAAGCCTGGTTGACCTGATGAACGGTGACATCCACCTCAAGAGTTGGGAAGGAAAAGGGTCAACCTTTACGATCACACTACCCTTGATGCCCTCTGCACAGCCGGATCAATGGCAGCTGCCACCCCA
>SBGI01000166.1 GCA_006227015.1 Gammaproteobacteria bacterium | reverse complement strand
CTGACCTCCGAAGCCTATATCCCCATGGTCAAACCCCGTGATGTTTTGGCATTCAAGCGCGAGGGGGTGCAAAACGGTGTCTACAAGAATCTGCGGCTAGGCAAATACACCATTGACTCAAGGCTGGATCTGCACCGGTTAACTGTTGAGCAGGCAAGGCAGCAGATGTACCAGTTCATCCGCGATTGCGTGAAACACGATATTCGCTGTGCACTGATCACCCATGGTCGCGGAGAGAACCGCGAAAAACCGGCGCTGTTGAAAAGCTGTACCAATCAGTGGTTGCGGCAATTCGAGGCGGTATTGGCATTTCACAGTGCTCAACCGCAGCACGGTGGTACTGGTGCCACCTATGTGATGTTGCGCAAAAGTGAAAAGAAACGTACGGAAAACCTGGAGCGGCATCACAAAGGACGAAAATTTCGTGGCTAGTGCGAAAGCTTCTCCGCGTTATCCTTTTTAAATAATCAGGGTCTATTCTTTGCGTTTCAGCAACAGGGAATCGATACCGTTGCTGGCCAGGCGATTGCGGGCTTCGGTAACATCGGAGTGATTGGTGAAGGGGCCGACCAGCACGCGATGCCAGGTTTCGCCTTTCCTTGGGCTCACCATTTCAATGCTGGTGCTGAGATTCAGTAACAGTAAACGGGCCCGCAGACTATCCGCATCGCCATTGCTTTTGAACGACCCCACTTGCAGCAGAAAAACTTCATCGGCAGTAACTTTGGGTTCAGGTGGCGCTTCGCCTCCCGGGCTGTTGGCCGGGGCGGGATTATCCGGAACGATCACCTCGGTTTCTCTCAACAGCGTATAGAAATCAAAGCGCGGCTTGCCGCTATGCTCCTCGGGTGCCTGCTGTTTGGGGGTAGCCTTGGCAGGTGGTAATTTGACGTCACGATCTTCAGTGTTGGCCAGTTGGTAGAGCGTGACAATAAGTCCACCCAGCAGAATGCCGGCCAGCATCCAGAGCCATCCCGGAGCCCCCTGTTTTGCGGTACGACTCTTCCTTGCGCTGGGCCGTTTGTGGCTTTTTGACGAGGTTTTTTTGGCGTAATCCCGGGTCATGGGTAAGACACTACTCCTATGCTGGGCGCCATTGTAGGATTAACTCACAGCGGCTGCCAGCGCTTCCAGTCAATTGCCGTTATCAGCTCATATCCTGGGGGTCGATATCCACCGACCAGCGCACTTTTTTCCCCAAGGGTGAAGATTCAAGCAGGGGGCAAAGCCAGCTCATTAGCTGCTGTAGCAAGGGCCTTTCCCGGCAGTTGATACTCAACTGTTGCCGAAAACGACCGCTGCGTTTCTCCATCGGCGCGGGCAGTGGCCCCAGGTAGCTGACATCGGGGCTGGGGCGAAGCTGCTGCTCTGCCACTTGGCGTGCATAGGCCAAAAACCGTTCTGCATCATTCATGTTGCGGGCTTCGGCGCGCAACAACGCCATATAGCGAAACGGTGGCAGCTGGGCCAGTCGCCGCTCAGTTAGCAGCATCTCACAAAATTCGCTATAGGGTCGGCTAGTCAGGGTGGAAATCAGCGGGTGCTCACAGTGCTGGCTTTGCAGAATGACTATCCCGGGCTTATCTCCCCGCCCGGCCCGTCCCGCCACCTGGGTAATCAACTGCCCCATTTTTTCGGCAGCGCGAAAGTCTGCGCTGAAGAGGCCGGCATCGGCATCCAGTATGGCCACCAGCGTGACATTGGGAAAATGGTGCCCCTTGGCCAGCATCTGTGTGCCCACCAGGATACAGGGGTTTCCACTGTGGATTTTTTCAACGATCTCCTGCATGGCCCGTTTGCGACGGGTGGTGTCCCGATCAACCCGAATCACCGGGAAATTCGGGAAAAGTGCCTCCAGGGTTTCCTCGCTACGCTCTGTGCCCTGGCCGACACACTGTAATTGCACGCTGTGACATTGGGAGCAAGTGGTCGGCACTGCCTGCTGAAACTCGCAGTGGTGGCAGATCAGGCGGTTTACCTGGCGGTGTACTGTGAGCCTGGCTTCACAGCGGTGACAATTTGCAATCCAGCCACACTGTTGGCAACTGAGGGTGGGTGCAAAGCCCCGGCGGTTCAGAAACACCAGTACCTGGTTGCCGCTTTCCAGCTGGGTTTGCATGGCGTCGATCAGTTCCCGGGAATAGCCGGCCGAGAGGCGGTGCTGGCGAATGTCGATGGTTTGCCAGTCTGGCTGCTGGGACATGCCGGCACGGGTCGACAACACCAGGCGGGTGTAGCGCTGTTGGTGGCAGTTTTGCAGTGACTCCAGCGAGGGTGTTGCCGAACCGAGTATGAGGGGAATCTGCTCCGTCTGTGCGCGCCTCACCGCCAGGTCCCTTGCCGAATAGCGAAAACCTTCCTGTTGCTTGAAAGAGCTGTCGTGTTCCTCGTCGACAATTAACAAGCCGGGATTTTTGAGTGGCGTAAAAATGGCCGAGCGGGTGCCCAGCACAATGGGTGCCTGGCCGGTTCTGGCCTGGTCCCAGGCCAGTGCCCGTTCCCTGTCGGTAAGTCCCGAGTGAATAACGGCAACCGGGCAATTAAATCTAGAAGTAAAACGCTGCAAGGTCTGGGGTGTCAGGTTGATCTCTGGAATCAGCACCAGTGCCTGGCGGCCGTTTTGTACCACCTGTTCAATCAGCTGCAGGTAAATCTCCGTTTTGCCGCTGCCGGTTGCGCCATCCAGCAGGTAGCTGTGAAAACCCGACAGCTCAATGGTATCCAAAGCCTGTTGTTGTTGAGGGTAGAGGGGTAGAGCGGGTTCAGCCAACAGGCTTGAAAGTTCGACCGGTGTCGTTTTGACAATGTTGGTCTGTTCTATCAGCCCTTTCTGTTCCAGTTGCCGCAATATTGCTGAACTGATTCCCAGTTGCTGAAAGTCACTGCGCCCGGCGATGTTCCGTTGCAATAGCTGCAGCACTTGCTGCTGTCGCGGCGCCCTGACCAGTGCTGACTCTGGCAGGCCTTTGCCCTTTGTCGTCAGTTGCCATCGTGGCTTTGCATTGCAGGGTAGTGGCTCACCGCGGCGCAGCAACACAGGTAACAATGAGCTCAGTGCATCACCCACAGGGTGTTGATAGTAATTTGCGGCCCATAACCCCAGCTTAATGAGTTCGGGAGGTAGCAGGGGATCTGTATCCAGTAGCTCGGTGGCAGGTTTTAATTTGTCAGCCTGGACCTCACTGGTGGTGACCTGATCAATAACGATGCCAACTACTTGTCGTCGGCCAAAGGGCACCCGCACACGGCAGCCGGATTCTGGCACAGAGCCGAGTGCAGGGGGCCAGAGGTAATCAAACAGTCGCCGCAGTGGAGAAGGAATGGCAATGCGGAGAATAGCGGGATCTGTCATCGCGGTGATTTTATGCTAAAACCTTGAAAGAGGGCTGTTTTCTGGTAGTATTCGCGCTCCGTTAAAGGCGGCATACGGTGCCCGACATATTGAAAGGCATCCCGAATGGTTGAACGCTCAGGCAATCAGCCATACCTGACCGACATTTGCAGTGTACCAGATGTGCACATTGTTCCCAGTCAGGAGATTCGGGTTGAACAGAGATCGGGTTGCGGTGTGCAAGACACAGAGGCTAAGAGAAAATGAAAGCAGAAATTCATCCAAATTATGGCACGCTGACTGCGACTTGCAGTTGTGGCAATGTAATTGAAGTCGGCTCCACCCTGAGTAACAGCATCCACGTGGATGTCTGCTCCCAGTGCCACCCCTTCTACACCGGCAAGCAGAAAGTTGTGGACACCGGTGGCCGTATCGACCGCTTTAACAAGCGTTTCTCCGGTCGTTCAGCCAAGAAATAAGTTTATGCTGCTGGCCTTTCGAGGCAGCCAAAACGCGCTTCCGGCAATGGCCCGAAGCGCGTTTTTTGTTGTGCGTCTGTTTGCTGTATTTCCCCTTTTTCTGGTCGACACAGTATGGGCAGAAACATCCTGTAAGCCGTTTGCAGCACTTGAGCCTGTTTCCATCCATCACATCTACGATGGTGATACTCTGAAGCTCAGTGATGGTCGAAAGCTGCGCCTGATCGGTATCAACGCCACTGAAGTGGGCCACGACGGCAAACCCGATGAGCCCCTAGCTAAAGCGGCGACCCGGGCGGTAACTGAATTTATCCGTGAGGCCGATGACCATATCTCTATTCTCACTGATCGACAGGAGAAGGATCGATACGGGCGTCTGCTCGCGCACCTGTTTAACAGTCGTGGTGACAGCCTGGAACAGCACATGCTCGAACAAGGGCTGGCATACCATGTGGCAATACCACCCAACCTTTCTCTGGCGGAATGTTTTGCAGCGGCTGAAGCAAAAGCCCGTTCAGAAGGCCTTGGACTATGGGGTGTATCCGGTATTGTGCCGGTGCCGGCCGCCGAAGTAGGTAGGGGCGGTTTCCAGCGGGTGCGGGGGACCGTCACTGCCATGAAACTGGGTAAGTCCTGGCGCCTGACCCTGGACAATCACCTGGTCGCCATTACCTACCCGGAAAATCAGGTCTACTTTGACCGGCACTGGTATCAATCTCTGGACGATCGGTTTATCGAAGTGCAGGGCTGGGTCTACCGCAGCCGCGGTGAGTGGCGCATCAAGTTGGAGACCCCCTACGGCGTGCTGATGCCGTAGGGAGCCCCCGCGTTTACCAGCTTAACGAGGCGCCGCTCTGGTACTCGGTGACCCGGGTTTCAAAGAAGTTCTTCTCCTTGCGCAGGTTGGCCTGCTCCTCCAGCCACTCCAGGCGATTGATGGCACCCGGGAAGGGTTCCTGGTGGTTCAGATAGCGGGCCCGGCGGTTGGCGACAAAGCGGAACTGATCCATGTGCTCGGCGGCGCTGTAGCCGAGAATGGGGTCCGGCATCAGGTGTTGGGCGTAGGCGGATTCCGCCGCTTCCGCCTCTTCCCACATGGCCTGTAGACGCAGCGGGTCCAGTTTCAGGTTTTCCTCTTTCAGCAACTGATTGACCACCCGCAGGCCGAAGGCGCAGTGCAGTGCCTCATCCCGCAGAATGTACTGCAACTGCTCCCCGGTACCCTTCATCAGGCCGCGCCGCTGCAGGGCGAAAATCGGGTTGAAGCCGTTGTAGAACCAGCAGCCCTCGAAGACGCCGGCAAAGAACAGGTAGGACATGGCAAAGGCTTCCAAATCGTCCCGGTTGCCGAGGTCGATGTCCGGGCGCAGTACCTTGTCCAGCTGTGCACTGGCCAGGCGAATCTTGCCGTGGATGGCCGGCACCACCCGATAGCGGTTGTAGATGTCGCTCTGGTCCAGTCCCAGGGTTTCGATACAGTGCTGGTAGGTCCAGGTGTGCAACGCCTCCTCGTACACCTGTCGGGCCTGGTAAATCTGCAGCTCCGGCGCGGACATCTTCTCCATCACTGCCAGGCCGATGTTGCGCATGGCCATGATGTCCGAGGTGGTCAGGTAGGCCAATACGTTTTCGTAGAGGTGGCGTTCCTCGGTGGTCAGTTTGTGGTGGTAGTCGTGGACGTCCTGGGCCATGTTGATGTCCAGGGGCGTCCAGTGGTTCTTGTTGGCGTTGAGGAAGAACTCCCAGGCCCAGGGGTATTTGAAGGGGGCCAGCTGATTGATATCCGCCTTGCCGTTGACCACCCGCTTGTGCTCCGGGTTGACGGGGGGCAGGGGAGCCGCCGCTGTCTCAGCCTCTGTGCCACCGGTCTCTATGGACAGGGTCTCGAGTGGCATCACCGCTTCCTCTGGCGGCGTAGTGGAAATACCCCCCAGCAGGTCGATGGTGCCGGGAGGAATGGCGCTGCGCAGCGGGTCGTCCCAATCGGGCAGCCCGGCGGCGTCAGTGATGATTGCAGTTTGTTGAATACTCATTATTGGCAGGCCTCGCAGTCGGGGTCGAGAATGGAACAGAC
>SBGI01000281.1 GCA_006227015.1 Gammaproteobacteria bacterium | reverse complement strand
AGGGTTTACCCGAGAAGAGATCCACCACGTTATCCGTGTTGTGATCGGGTGTTGAGGTAGTCATAATACAGCCTCCTCAAATGGCAGTTCGATCATGACCTGACGGACTGCGTCCTGGTCGGGCCGGGACCTTGTAGGGGACTCAAAATAACAGCGCCCCACACAAGATAAGGTACTACTGATTAACTTCTAGCACAATACCTTGGGTGTACTTTTGTGAGCTACTATTTTGCATACGGCTCAAATATGAATCCTGAACGTATGGCCAAACGGGCACTGCAGGTCGTGGATCTGTGCCCTGGCTGGCTGGACGGTTTTGGGTTGCGGTTTAACAAGCGTTCGCGCCACGACGCTCTGCTGGCCTGTGCCAATATTGTCTATGCAAGGGGTGAACGGGTGGAGGGTGTTTTATATCGCCTTGCGGATCATCTGGAGATTGCCAAGCTGGACCCTTTTGAAGGTACGCCCTACATGTACAGCCGGGAAATGTTTCCGGTGCAGACTGAGGCGGGGGTGATCCCGGCCTGGACCTACATCGCCAATCCTGCTGTGATCGACAATACCATTCTCCCTGCGCGCTGGTATGTGGAACATCTGCTCGCCGGCAGGGAATTTCTTACCCCTGAATACCTGCAACGAATCGATAACACACGCTGTCGTGAGAAAGTGGATGTTATCTGGTAACCCGGCAAACGTTGATCTTCGCACCCGGCAGTTAATCGATATTTTTGATCGGCTATTTGCGAACAGTTGTAATACACGCCTCGTCGCCATGGGCGATGAGCCGGTCTACTACCCGGCGGATGACGAGTATGATTTTCACCGACTGATTTTCCGCCACGATTATTTTTCCAGCGCGTTGCATGAAATTTCACACTGGTGTATCGCCGGGCCCGAGCGCCGTAAAAAGGTGGATTTCGGTTACTGGTATCAGCCGGATGGCCGCACAGAAATCCAGCAGCAGGCCTTTGAGCAGGTTGAGGTTAAGCCTCAGGCACTGGAGTGGATACTTTCCAATGCGGCATGCCATCGTTTTCGTATCAGTGCCGATAACCTCAGTGGGGAAGTCGGCGCCAGTGACGCATTTGTCGCAGCGATTGTGGAACAGGCGCGTTACTGGTGTGACAGTCCCATGCCGTCCAGGGCGGCACAGCTTGCCGAAGCGCTGGCGGAAAGTTTTGGCGGCACTGATTATAGTCAGCCCGGCCAATACACTGCGGCCAGATTGTGATGAAGTTGCCGCTCTACCTGATTGACGCCTCCATTTATATTTTTCGCCATTACTTCGTATTGCCGGAACGCTGGCAAAGCGAAGAGGGTTTTCCCACACAGGCTGTCTATGGTTACCTGGGCTTTCTGTTGAGCCTGCTGGAACAGCGCCAACCAGAGTATATCGCCGCAGCATTTGATGAGAGTCTCGGCAGCTGCTTTCGCAATCAGATCTACCCTCCCTATAAAGCCAACAGGGTGCTGCCGGACGAAGCGCTGGCGTTTCAGCTGGAGGCCTGTGCCGAAGTGACAGGCTTGATGGGCATTACCCCGCTGGCCAGTGAAAGTCATGAAGCGGATGATATTATCGGAACCCTTGCCAGGCGGGGGCAGCAGCACAGGCAGCAGATCATCGTGGTCAGCGCAGATAAGGACCTGGCCCAGCTGTTGAAAGATGAAGATCTGATCTGGGATTTTGGTCGCAGCGAAGCCAGAGATCGACAGGGCGTTATGGATACACTCGGAGTATGGCCGGAACAGTTGGCGGATTATCTGGCGCTGGTGGGAGACCCGGTTGACCATATTCCCGGTGTGCCGGGTATCGGAGCCAAGACCGCAATGGCTATGCTGGACCGCTTTGGCTCTCTGGATACAATATTGGTTGCCGGTGATGCGCTTGCTGAAGTGCCAGTGCGCGGGGCATCCAAACTGCCGATGAAAATTGCAGGTTGCCGGGAGCAGCTGACCATGATCAGGCAGCTTACTGGCATTGCCGAAGATGCGCCCATCGGCGAGCCGTCAGTGCGGCGTCGGGCTGTGCAGTTGAATGAGCTCTCTGACTTTTGCCTGCGCATGGGGTTTGGTCACAACGTGTTCCAGCGGATACAGCGGCTCACAGGAGACACCATTAGCCAGTGAAGATAGTTGCAGATGAAAATATGCCGCTGGTGCGGGAACTGTTTTCGCCCTACGGCGAGGTAACGACCTGTCCCGGACGGGATCTGGATAGTGAGCAAGTCAGGGATGCCGATGTCCTGCTGGTTCGCTCTATTACCCGGATCAATGCCGCCTTGCTCGAAGGCAGTCGGGTCCGGTTTGTCGGTTCCGCTACTATCGGTGTCGATCATGTGGACCTGCATTACCTGAACAGTCGCAAAATCGCTTTTGCCAACGCTCCTGGTTGCAATGCCAATGCCGTAGTTCAGTATGTGCTGTCAGCCCTGTTTCGGGTGCGGCCTGACTGGTTGCGACAAACGGTGGGGATTGTCGGCTGTGGCAATGTAGGCGGTCGCTTATATCGCACTCTGAAAGCGCTCGGGGTTGATTGTCGCTGCTATGACCCCTTTCTCACCCTGGACCAGATATCTGACAAGTGCTCATTTGAGGAGGTGCTGGATGCCAGCATTCTTTGCTTGCACACACCGCTGACGACCACTGGTTCACACCCGACCTACCACCTGTTTGATGAACAGGTGCTGCGACGTTTTTCTGCCGGGGGACTGCTGTTGAATGCAGGGCGCGGTGCGGTGGTGGACAATGCGGCCTTACTGAAATTGATGCCGGAATATGCCTGGCAAGTAGTGCTGGATGTGTGGGAGGACGAGCCGGCCGTGTCACTGCCGCTGTTGCAGGCGGTCAACATTGGTACGCCGCATATTGCAGGCTACAGCTGGGACGGCAAGGTCAATGGTTCGCGAATGGTGCGAGATGCCCTTTGTAACTGGCTAGGGGAAGCGCCAGCAAAAGATACAGAAAAGCCGGAGATCATTGATTTGATTCAGATGCCCACCCTACCTAAGGCGGTGTTGACCGTTTACGACGTGGCCGACGATGACCGGCAGATGCGTGCTGAATTGATGGACGGTGATACAGAGGTGGGAGTGGCCTTTGACCAGCTGCGCAAGAGCTATCCCCGGCGATTGGAGTTCCAGCATTATCGTGTCAGGGGGTGTCACGATCACCTGTTGGCAGCGCAATTGGCGGCGATGGGTTTCAGGTCTACTTGATTGGCGGCACTGGGTCGCCAGTGGGGCGGTTGCCCGGTCTACTTCGGTTGCTTGTCAGAAGATGTTTCCGACTGCTCATCCTCCAACTCTTCAAAGGCTTCCTGAACCATGTCTTCCGTAATAGGAATTTCATTGCCATCTTCATCAATGACGGCGGCACCGTGAAAATCCGGGGGCTGGTTGGTTTCTGAAGATGTGTCTTTGGGTTGCTGGCTCATGATGGTCAATAATACTGATCCTGATTGCTGAACATACCATGTTTAGTTGTGGGGACAAGCCTCAGGTTAAAATCTTTTTACAAAAAATGTGGAGTGGTTTGTGTTCAGACTGGGTTTGATAGTAAACCCCCTGGCGGGGTTGGGTGGCCCTGCGGGATTGAAGGGCAGCGACGGCCGGGATATCGCCCAGGAAGCGAAGCGCCGTGGCAGTGAGCCCCGGGCTCCACAGAGAGCGATGCGGGCACTGCAGGTGATGGCGGAAACGCTCGATATGGAGAAAATTGTGCTGATCACTAGCCCCGGGTCAATGGGTGAAACGGTTGCCAGAAAATGTGGCTTTTCACCACAGCTGGTTACAGAGTTGCACGATGAAGAGACCACGCCCCTTGATACCGAACGGGCAGCGGCGGCCATGGTGGAGATGGGTATAGATCTCCTGCTGTTTGTGGGTGGAGATGGCACAGCCCGCAATATCTGTAATGCCGTCCCCGCACAGCAGCCCGTTTTGGGTGTGCCCGCGGGGGTGAAGATGCAGTCCGGTGTTTATGCCATTACTCCGGAAGCGGCCGGTGAGCTGGTGGGGTTGTTGATTCGTGGCGAGTTGGTGGATATCCGCCCACGGGAGGTGAGGGATATCGATGAGCAGGCCCTGCGCGAAGGTCGTGTGAAGTCACGCTATTACGGGGAATTACTGGTTCCCGAAGCAGGCCAATTTATGCAACAGGTCAAATCAGGTGGCCGCGAGGTGGAAGAGCTGGTGTTGAGGGATATTGCCGAGACTGTGCAGGAGGAAATGGACGATGAATGCCTGTATATCATTGGTCCCGGCTCCACCACGGCTGCCCTCATGGAGGAAATGGGCATTGCCAATACCCTGCTGGGGGTGGACCTGATTCTTCATCGTCAGCTGTTCGCTGCCGATGTGAGCGCAGGTGATATAGCGCAGGCGCTGCAGGCGCATCAGGGTCCGGTCAAAATTGTGATTACTCCAATTGGCGGTCAGGGTATTTTACTGGGGCGAGGCAACCAGCAATTAACTCCGGACATTATCAAGCGGGTGGGGCGGGATAATTTGTTGGTAGTGGCAACCAAAACCAAGATTGCCGGTTTGGGCGGCAGGCCATTGCTGGTGGACAGCAATGACCCGCAGCTTGATGAGGCGCTGGCCGGTTACTTGCCAGTGCTGACCGGCTATCGGGATCGCATCCTTTATCCGGTAGGCCTGGACACTGAGTTGACTGGCTAGGGCGCTACCTGAGCCAGCTTCGCAGTTTGCTTCGGGTTGTTCTCGCGGTATTTTTCCAGGAAACGCGCCAGCCGGGCAATCGCCTCTTCCAGGTCATCTTCTCTGGGCAGGAATACGATACGGAAGTGATCCGGGTTGGGCCAGTTGAAGGCCGTGCCCTGTACCAGCAGAATGCGTTCCTCCAGTAACAGGTCCAGCACCAGCTGCTCGTCATCCTCAATGGGATAGATTTCCGGGTCGAGCCTGGGGAAAAGATACATGGCGGCCTTGGGTTTAACGCAGCTGACACCGGGAATGTCATTCAACAGGGTCCAGGCTTTTTCCCTCTGCTGGTGCAAACGCCCGCCCGGCGCCACCAGGTCTCCGATACTCTGATAACCTCCCAGAGCCGTCTGAATGGCATACATGGCAGGTACATTGGCGCACAGGCGCATGGAGGCGAGCATTTCAATGCCCTGTATATAACTTCGAGCGCGGTGCTTGGCGCCGCTGACCACAAGCCAGCCGGAGCGGAAGCCTGCCAGACGATAGGTTTTTGAAAGGCCGTTAAATGTAATGCAAAGCACATCCGTGGCCAGCGTGCCCATGGGAATGTGTACGGCGCCATCGTAAAGAATGCGGTCATAGATTTCGTCGGCATAGATAATCAGGTCATGCTTGCGAGCCAGCTCGACGATTTCCCTGAGCACCTTTTCGCCGTAGACAGCTCCCGTCGGGTTGTTGGGATTGATCACCACAATACCCCGGGTTCTGGGGGTGATTTTACTGGCTATATCGTCAATATCCGGCTGCCATTCATTTTCCTCATCGCAGAGGTAATGTACAGCCTTGCCGCCGGCCAGGGTTACGGCAGCAGTCCACAGGGGGTAGTCCGGTGCAGGCACCAGAATCTCATCACCGTTGTTAAGCAGCGCCTGCATGGCCATCACAATCAGTTCACTGACGCCATTGCCCAGAAAAATATCGTCGATCTCGACGTTGGGGGTGCCAACCAGCTGGCAGCGTTGCATCACGGCCTTGCGCGCACTGTAGATACCCTTGGCATGACAGTAACCCTGAGCTTTTGCCAGGTTATGGATAACGTCGTGAATAATCTCGTCGGGCGCTTCCAGGCCAAATGGTGCCGGGTTGCCGATATTCAGTTTGAGGATACGCAGCCCCTCTTCTTCGAGTCGGTTGGCATGATCCAGTACCGGCCCACGAATGTCGTAGCAAACGTTGTCCAATTTGTCGGATTTCTTGATATGGTGCATAAATAACCGCTGTTG
>SBGI01000003.1 GCA_006227015.1 Gammaproteobacteria bacterium | reverse complement strand
CGAGTCGATTAACGCAATCACTCTTACCAGGAGAAAGCCATGTATACCCTCTATTACCTGCCCAGTGCCTGCTCCCTCGCTACGCTCACGGTTCTGTTGGAGATGGAGCAGCCGGTCACACTGATCAATAAAACCAAACTCGATAATTTCGTGGAGATTAATCCGGTCGGGAACGTACCGGTGCTGGCTGATGGCGATAAGACGCTGGTTGAGGGGGCGGCTATCTTGCTTTACCTCTTGCGCCAAACACCAAATCAACTGTTCCCTCAGGACGAGGACGCACAGCAGCAGGCGATTCAGAACATCATGTTTGCCAACGCAACCATGCATCCGGCCTACGGTCGTCTGTTTTTTATCGCACAGAACATGCCTGAAGGGAGCGCCAAGGAAACCGCGTTCGCCGCAGCGGCCAACGCCATCAGTGCGCTATGGCAGTCCGTTGAAGCACAACTGCAGGATAAAGACTTTCTCGGCGGGGACTCCGTTTCAGCAGCGGACATCATGCTGACGGTGTATTCACGTTGGGGTGCCCACTTCCCAGTCGATATCGAAATCGGCCCTCGCACTGCCGCCATGCTGAACAGCATTCTCGACCGGCCGACCTTTCAACGCGCGCTGGCATTGGAGGCGGAAGGATGAGTGTTAAACCCGGACTGGATGATGATTTTGCGACGGTTCACGCAATCATCAATACCTATTTTTTCGGTTTATACCAGGGCGACAGCGCCCAACTCAGGGATATCTTCCACCCATCAGCGATGCTGAAAGCGCCCGGCAACTATCGAACGCTTACCCGCTGGCTGGAGGATGTGGATAACAGGCCCACACCGGAATCACTGGGACAGCCATTCAACTTCCGGATTCTCTCCATCGAGATCATCCAGGATCAGGCGATGGTGAAGCTGGAATGCCCCCTGTTCGATTTCTTCTATATCGACTATCTGGGCCTGCTGAAGGAGCAGGGGCGCTGGTTGATCGTAAACAAAATGTATACCGACATCGCCTCTAAGCCCGCGAAAGGTGAAGCATGAAAAGGTTACATATCGAGATGGTGCATGACGCCGTCTGCTCCTGGTGTCCGCTTGGGTATTACAACCTGACGACCGCGTTACAGCAGTACGGAGATGATGTTGACGCCCGGATTCAGCTCCTGCCCTATGAACTGTATCCGACGCTCCAGTCGGAGGGTGAGGAGATTGTGGGTATGCTCAAACGCCAGTGGAATTGGAGTGAGGCCCGCCTCAGAAGCTATCAACAGGACCTTACGCAACGCGGCAAGGAGGCTGGCATTGTGTATGACTTTTCCAAGCGCACCCATTACTTCAATACGTTCAAAGCACACTGTTTGCTGCACTGGGCAGAGATGTTCGACGCGCATCTCACCCTGAACCAACACCTCAAGCAGGCCTATTTCTCTCAGGGGGCGAATATAAGCGACACAGGCGTACTCATCGGCTTGGCTGAACAAGCGGGACTGGATGTAAGCGAAGCCGAGGCAGCCATTCGCTCAGAGGAAATCATTGCACAAACCAAAGCCAAACAAGCCCGGGCTAAAAGCCTGTCTATTCAGAGCATTCCGGCCTTTATCTTCAATCAGAATCAGCTCGTCGTGTGCTCGAATTCCGTTGAGTTTTTCACCGACCTGATTCAAACACTCTTAGACGAGGAAGCACCCCATGCCATACGTAAACATTAAAGTGACCGACGAAAACGTGACTGCAGCAGAGAAAAAAGCCCTGATCGAGGGCACAACGCAACTGTTACAGGATGTACTGAACAAAGATCCCAAAGCTACGTTTGTCGTTATCGACGAGGTGTCTACCGATAACTGGGGCATTGGGTATGAAACGGTAACAGAGATCAGGCAAAAATAAGCGTGATACAAGGGCAATAAATAGTCACTGCAGGATAAATCGCACTTGCTGAACAGCCTAAACGTTCATCGCTGCAGCATCAAACGCGAAGCAATCGTAAAAGGTCGGGGTTACGACTACGCACCTGCTGAGGAAGCTATTACATAGTCAGTTGATTAACTCTAAGTGCTAAAAACCAAAAATCCGGTATGCCGTAAGGGGTTCTGGATTTTTTGTGTCTCGAATCTCGCTACGCGCCACTATTGCATGAAAAGATCTCGAAGATTGAGATAACGCTTGGAGAAGCTTTACTCTTTCGAAGTTAGTAGATGCCCCCAACAAACCCACCCGGCCAAGAAAGAACACACAAGCTTGTACTTCTGCGAAAGCAAGTCCATGACTATCGCAAAACTGTTCGCCCTGCTGACGGTAGTATCGATTCAGCATACGCAAGGCATGAAAACCCACTACACACCACACAGCAACTAACGCAATAATGAACAGCCCAAAGGGACTCATTGCTTAACTCCCAGTGCCCTTTGTTGGGAGCAGAGCGACTTTGTTCAAGCCTCAGGGTGAGACTCGTTCTCAGTTGAGTATAGCGTGTACTAACTACCTCGTTTCCAGCTTATATTAGTGGCCTACAAAATTAACACTTCGCATCGTCTGCAATGCAAAGCAGAGCGGCGGAGCAAGAGGCACACGAGTTGTGTTGTCCGATTACGTACGACTGTTAAGCCACTACTTGGTTAAGCGTATGTGCATCGTCTGCGATGCAAATGGGTGAAATTCCGGCAAAATACTCACAATTTGATCGTTCTCAAATCTATGGTGTGCAATTGATGGGAACAACTCTATTGGTACTGGGTGAATTGCATTGGGATTATGAAACATCGAAATACCCTCTCCCCAAGTCTCTTGACTATTTTCCGTAACCTCATATTTGAATATTCTTGGCACAGAAGCATTTGGATCATGATCGTAACAAGTACCGATTCGAAACATCCTGACGTTAGGTGACCCAAA
This sequence comes from Gammaproteobacteria bacterium, assembly GCA_006227015.1. The sequence goes on along the minus strand of SBGI01000003.1, from coordinate 3,097 downwards.
CCCTGCCTGCCTTCCTAAGCGATTAAACTTAGAAATCGTACCGCTAGCAGAAAACAGTATCGCACTTACATACTCGGCATCGGGCTGAAAAAAGAAGCCTGATGAAATTTCAGTGCCATCGGGTTTTATGTGTTTGTCAATTTTTATTGGATCGATAACCAATTGGCCATTTTCATAATGGTGTTCATGACGGACCCCATATAAGTATGTTTCAAGAGCCGTAGAGCTCCACAGCATGGATTGATCGTCATGAAAATCCGCGATTGCAAACACAAGTGGATTACCGACTACGTGAGGTAATTCCCAATATTTCTTCGTTAACTTGGAATAAAGAGGGCTGCCAAATCTCAAAGGCATCGCATGCTTATGTTGCTCGCGAATTTCGTCTAGAGAGTTAGGTCCAGACGGACCACGAAAAAGACTTACGGGGTTGTCCTTCTTTCTACCGACAACAACAGCTTCAATAGCTACTGTTTCACCGTATTTTGTGATCAAGAAATCAGGAGCATTCTTTGATCTATCAATAAACAGCTGCTCTTCCACTAAATAACTGTTGATATATAACTCCCAAAGCCTAGAGTCGAATCCAGTCGATTGGAACTGCTCAACAAAATTTCCGTCAATATCAACAAAATGCGGCATCATTTCATTAATAATGTTTTTTGCTGGCAAGAATGATTCTTCGTTAGCTAACCTTGTAAAATACGGGTGCTGTTTAGCAACAGGTACAACAGGAGTGAACAAATCAATGCCTTGACCCGCCCCACCCTGTGGAAATACCTTTTTTCCCGTTCCTGTATGCCATTTCATAGCTCCATGAAGCCATTCTAAAGCCTCTTTTTCAGACTTTATCGAGGACTCAACGTCAATAGCGCGATATGCTCCATGTTCATCCCTAGCCATAACAACTGCGACAAAATCATCATCAACAGTGTCTAGCAGAAGCACTCCAATAACGCTCTCATCATCATTAGCGAACCACCCTAACTCTTTGCTCACATACGCAGCGGCTGGGCTCCGCGAATGCGCAGCCAAAGCGTTAAATCGTTGCTCTGATAATTCCGTTATTTTTATTTCAGATTGCATCATAGTGCGTTCCCTACAGGTCTAACATCTACGTAATAAAACCACTCACTTTGCATATTCCAAAAATACCGCGACAAGTTCGTAACTTTTTTATCCGGAAAAGTTACAAGAAAAAAGCCGCTGTCTTCATGCCCTATAAACCGGACGTTCTCACTTTATGTTGATTATAGGCCGTCTCGTTATCTTTCCCGCTTAAAGTCGATTCATTTGACTATAAAAAGTTTTAGCAGAACACCAGGAGGAAAATGAGGCAATCAGATCAATCAAGTCTGCGAAACCAGGGTTGTCTACAACTTCATCCCCTTCTGCGCAGCCGAGCATTGCAGAGATCCATCGATAGACAGCGATTTCAGCCCGAGGTGCTCAGAGCCGAGATAAATCGCTGCGATGGATTTCTGGAACGCGCAGGGGACCCGGTTACGCCAGGCAAGCACTAGGCTTGCGGAGAAATTGGTAAGGGAGGGATCAACATCCCGCCCTTGCTTCGCCCAAGAGGGCGATACGATGGTTTGAATCCACGAAAGATTAAGAACGCCCTTCGGGCGTTTGGCAGGCTAAAGCATGCCCTACAGGCTAGGTCATCGGGGCGGATAGCCCAGAATAAAAAATCCCCCGATGCGGAAACCACACCGAGGGCAACCCTCATTCCTAGATGAGGACAGAAGGAATCGACAGCACGTAAAGTCCAGTGTCTGTGTTGCCGAGGGGTGGAACGGTGTGTAGCAGCCCTCTCCGGGGGCGACCTGTTCGAAGTTTGGTAGGTTGGTCGCGGTCGGAGACCGCTGCTACAGGGGGGTGATTTTTAGGACGCGAACGGGGCGGTAAGCACGCCCCGTTCGTTGTCACCGAACTATCAGGTCAGTCCGTAGAAATCCGGGAACAGCAGAATGGAGGCCACAACCGCCACCTGCATCAGGATGAACGGCATTACCCCGCGATAGATATCCACAGTCTTCACCTCGGGCGGTGCTACCCCTTTCAGGTAGAACAAACTGAATCCAAACGGCGGTGTCAGGAAGCTGGTCTGCAGGTTCATGGCGATCAGGATCGCGAACCACAGAGGTGCGATACCCAGTGCATCCGCCACCGGTGCCAGGATCGGCACGATGATGAAGCTGATCTCGACGAAATCGATAAAGAAACCCAGCACCAGAATTGCCAGCATGGAAAGCAGCAGGAAGCCGGTTGCGCCACCAGGCAGGTCGGACAGCACCTCTTCCACGATGTAGTCACCACCGGTGTAGGTAAACGCCATGGAGAAGGCGGTTGCACCCAGCAGGATCGCGAATACCATTGCGGTCACTTTGACGGTTTCAGAGGCGGAGTCGAACACCATCTTCCAGCTGAACTGTCGGTACATCGCCGCCAGTGCCAGGGCACCGATACCACCCAAGGCGGAGGATTCGGTTGGGGTAGCAATACCCGCGAAGATGGAACCCAGTACGATCAGGATCAGCGCCAGCGGCGGGATGATCGCTTTCAGCGCTTTCGCATACTGCTCACGCTTGTTGTTCACATCCTCATCCATCGGCAGCGCCGGTGCGGATTCCGGTTTCAGCCAGGTGAAGATCAGGATGTAAACGATATACACGCCGATCAGCACAAAACCCGGACCAACCGCCGCCTGGAACAGGTCACCCACCGGGATACCCAGCACGTCACCCAGGATGATCAGGATGATCGATGGCGGTATGATCTGGCCCAGGGTACCGGAGGCACAGATGGTGCCGCAGGCGAGGGATTTGTCGTATTTGTACTTGAGCATGACTGGCAGGGAGATCAGGCCCATCGCTACCACGGAGGCACCCACTACACCGGTGGAGGCCGCCAACAGTGCACCCACCAGTACGGTAGAGATCGCCAGACCACCGCGCACGCCACCAAACAGCTTACCCATGGATTCCAGCAGCTGCTCAGCCAGACGGGTTTTCTGCAGCACGATGCCCATAAAGATAAACAGCGGCACGGCCATCAGCACCGTGTTTTCCATAATGCTCTGGATACGGAACGG
>SBGI01000082.1 GCA_006227015.1 Gammaproteobacteria bacterium | reverse complement strand
TGTTGCGGGCGCTCTATGAATCGGGAGCCCGTGACGAGATTCAGGTGGTGGCCATCAATGAGCCGGCCGACTGCAAAACCATTGCGCACCTGACTAAATACGATTCCACCCATGGTCGCTTTCCCGGCTCCGTGACGGTGGAGGATGACCTGCTGACCATCAACGGTGACCCGATTTCAGTATTCCACAGTGAGGATATTCTGGCCTTGCCTTGGCGGGAACTGGCTGTGGACGTGGTGCTGGAATGCAGTGGCGCGTTCACAGATCGCGACACCGCGGAACAACACCTGACAGCAGGTGCCGGCAAAGTCCTGTTTTCACAACCGGCTGAACCCAGCGTTGATGCGACTGTTGTGCTGGGGGTCAATGAACACCTGCTGACCGGGCAGGAAACGGTAATTTCCAACGCCTCCTGCTCAACCAACTGCGTGATTCCGGTTATAGACGCATTACACCGGGCATTCGGTGTCGAGGGCGGGGTGATTACCACCATCCACTCGGCAATGAATGACCAGCCGGTGATCGATGCTTACCACCATACGGATTTGCGCAAAACCCGTGCAGCCATGCAGTCCATTATTCCTGTGGACACGGGGTTGGCACGGGGTATCGACCGATTGCTGCCGGAATTGAGCGGTCGCTTTGAGGCTCAGGCAATGCGAGTGCCGACACTGAACGTATCTGCTATCGACCTGTCTATCCTGCTACAAGTGGATGTGGACGCCGGTACCGTGAATCGGGTGTTGGAAGAGGTGGCAGAAAAGCGGTTAGCGGGCATCCTCGGTTACACCGAGGAGCCGTTGGCCTCCTGCGATTTTAATCACGATCCCCGCAGTGGCATTGTCGATGCGAGCCAGACCAGGGTCAGCCAGCGGCGGCTGGTCAAGGTTCTGGTGTGGTTTGACAACGAGTGGGGTTATGCCAATCGCATGGTGGAGCTGGTGAAGCACTGGGTCCCTATGTCGAGTATAGGCCGCATATAAAAAGGTAATTTCAAGATGGCATTGAATGTATTGAAAATGGTGGATCTGGACCTGGCGGGCAAGCGGGTGCTGATCAGGGAAGACCTCAATGTGCCGGTAAAAGATGGCGTGGTGACTTCCGACGTCCGTATCCGCGCCGCGTTACCCACGATCGAGCAGGCGCTTGCCGCGGGAGCGAAAGTAATAGTCATGTCCCACCTGGGGCGGCCCACGGAAGGACAGTTTGAAGCGCAATTCGCCATGCAGCCGGTGGCAGATCACCTGGGCAAACTGCTGGGAAGAGAAGTCGCTGTCCTGTCAGACTGGCAACATGGCGTCGAGCTGGAAAATGGCCAGCTGGCGTTGCTGGAAAATGTCCGCTTCAATCCCGGCGAGAAAAAAGACGATGAAACCCTATCCCGCGCCTATGCCGACCTCTGCGATATATTCGTAATGGATGCGTTCGGCACGGCTCACCGCGCCCAGGCCTCCACCCACGGTGTTGCCCGTTTTGCCCCGGTCGCCTGTGCCGGTCCCCTGCTGGCTGCTGAGCTGGATGCCCTTGAAAAATCCCTCGCCAATCCGGCCCGTCCCATGGTGGCGATTGTTGGTGGCTCCAAAGTGTCCACCAAGCTGACCGTGCTGGAAACGCTGTCGGACAAGGTTGACCAGCTGATTGTTGGCGGTGGTATCGCCAATACGTTTCTGGCGGCCGCCGGGTTGCCCGTGGGCAATTCACTGTGTGAGCACGAACTGATTCCTCAGGCTAAATCGCTGATGGAGAAAACCCAAATCCCGCTGCCCAGTGATGTGGTAGTTGGCAAGGAGTTTTCCGAGTCCGCCGAGGCGACCCTGAAGAAAACGACGGATGTGGCGGTGGACGATATGATCTTTGATATCGGCCCGGAAACCTCTGCCACATTGGCTGACATATTGCGCAATGCCGGAACCATTATCTGGAATGGCCCGGTGGGTGTGTTTGAATTTAATCAGTTTGGAGCGGGTACCCAGGCCATTGCCGAGGCGATTGCCGCCAACGAGGGCTTTTCCATTGCCGGTGGTGGTGACACCCTGGCGGCGGTAGATAAATATGGTATCGCTGATAAAGTCTCCTATATTTCCACTGGAGGGGGCGCTTTCCTGGAATATGTGGAAGGTAAGGTTCTGCCGGCGGTAGCCGTCCTTGAAGCCCGCGCCCAAAACTGAACAGCAAAAAACAGTTACTGAATAAAGGATAATTTCATGGCACTTATTTCACTGCGCCAACTACTGGACCACGCTGCCGAGCACAGTTATGGCGTGCCGGCATTTAACGTGAATAACCTGGAACAGATGCGGGCCATTATGGAGGCCGCCGATGAAACCGATTCGCCGGTAATTGTGCAGGCGTCTGCCGGTGCCCGTAAGTATGCCGGTGCACCGTTTTTACGGCATCTGATTCTGGCGGCAATTGAAGAGTTCCCCCATATTCCGGTGTGTATGCACCAGGATCACGGCACCAGCCCAGCGGTCTGCCAGCGTTCCATCCAGCTTGGTTTCAGTTCGGTGATGATGGACGGCTCCCTGCAGGAAGATGGCAAAACCCCGGCATCTTACGACTATAACGTCGAGGTCACCCGGCGGGTGGTCGATATGGCCCACGCCTGTGGTGTCTCCGTGGAAGGTGAGCTGGGTTGCCTGGGTTCTCTGGAAACAGGGCAGGCGGGTGAAGAGGACGGCGTTGGTGCCGAGGGAACCTTGTCCCACGATCAGCTGCTGACCGACCCTGAAGAAGCGGCGGACTTTGTCGCTAAAACCGGTGTGGATGCCCTGGCCATCGCCATTGGCACTTCCCACGGCGCTTACAAGTTTTCCCGTCCGCCCACCGGCGATATCCTGGCCATTGAGCGGATCAAGGAGATTAATGCCCGTATTCCCAATACTCATCTGGTGATGCACGGTTCTTCCTCGGTGCCTCAGGACTGGTTGGCAGTCATCAATGAATACGGCGGTGATATCCCCGAGACCTATGGTGTACCGGTGGAGGAGATTGTCGAAGGCATTAAGCACGGTGTGCGCAAGGTAAACATCGACACGGATTTGCGCCTGGCTTCTACCGGTGCGGTGCGTCGCTTCCTGGCCAACAATCCTGCCGAGTTCGACCCGCGCAAATACCTTAAGGAAACCGTCAAGGCCATGAAGGAAATCTGTCTGGCTCGCTATGAGGCCTTTGGCACGGCAGGCAATGCCGGGAAAATTACCGCAATCGGGCTGGAGAGCATGTCGGCCCGCTACCAGAGTGGTGAGCTAAATCCGAAGGTCAATGCCTAGTGATTCAGACCATAAGGGCGGTTTAACCGCCCTTTTTTGACCCGTGGTGGCCCTGGTGCGTACCCGGGGATCAGGAGTTTCAAGCCGGTGATTCATCGTAAATTTCAGCATGTCCTGTTTGCTTTTCTGATGGCGCTGTTCATGTCCTGCTTCATGTCCCTGGTAATCAGCATTTTTAATGTCGGTCTGGTGGAAAACATCCTCGAGATCTGGCTGCACGCTTGGGTCTTCGCCTTTGTTGTGGCATTCCCTTCCGTCATGGTTGTGGCGCCTCTGGTGAGGCGTCTGGTGATATTGTTGGTGCATGATGACAAGCACTGAAAACGATCCGAACCGGGTTGATGCTGTCAAGACAGCGTCTGGCGGAAAGGTTCAGGAGCAGCTCGAACTATTGCGGGCTGGCCTGCAAAGCCTGGCTTTTGATGCGTCGGTGGACTGGCATGCCAGCAATGAGGTGGAGAGCTGGTATCTCGACTACTACGGGTTGGCATTGCCGGACGATTTGTCTCATGTCCGCTACTGCCTGGGTAGCTATTCATCTTCCGGTTTCCAGATAGCCACCCATTATTGGCTGCCGGAAAATCCCCGTGGTACCTACCTCGTGGTGCACGGCTATTTTGATCATATCGGCCTCTATGGCCACCTGATTCGCCACCTGCTGCGGCGGGGCTATGCGGTGGTGGCCTTCGATCTGCCGGGGCACGGCCTGTCCAGCGGGGAGCGTGTCAGCATTGAAAGCTTTGACCATTATGTGGATGTGTTTTCGGATCTGCTGATGCAGTGTGAAGCCCATTTCCCCAAGCCCTGGAATGCGATCGGGCAGAGTACCGGGGGTGCCATCCTGATCAAGTATGTGATGGCGGCAAAGCCCCATCATTACCCCAATGATCTCACCGATGTCACCGTGCTGGCACCGCTGATTCGGCCCCGGGAATGGATGAAAAGCCTGCGCACCTACAAGGTCTTCAACAGAATTCTCAAGAAGGTGTCGCGCACATTCCGCCCCAATACGGCCAATGAAGCATTCAATGAATTCCTGATGAATGCCGATCCGCTCCAGTACAGCTTTATTCCCATCGAATGGGTTGCCTCGATGAAGCGATGGACTGAGGAATTTGCCGCATTGCCACCCTGTAATTTTCCACTCAAAGTGATACAGGGTGACTGCGATACGACAGTGGACTGGCGCTTTAATGTTGGTGCCATCCGCAAGAAGTTTCCCAATATGCAGCTGGAAGTGATTCATGGTGCCCAGCATCACCTGGTCAATGAAGTCACCTGGCTGCGGGATAAGGTGTTTAAGGCCATCGGCGAAGGCTGATGTGTTTAGCCACAAAGCCGACACACAAAAAAACCGCCGGAATGGCGGTTTTTTTGTAACAGTGGCGTGTCAGGTCAAAAAAGAACCCGGCAGCGAATGGTGCCTTCAATGGTGCGCAGCTCCTTGAGAGCCAGATCGCTATACTCAGCATCCACATCAATCACCACGTAGCCCACGGACTCGGTGGTCTGCAAATACTGGCCGCTGATATTGATATTGTTGTCCGAGAACACATGGTTGATGGCAGTCATGATGCCCGGCGTGTTGTGGTGCACGTGCAGCAGGCGGTGTGTGCCGGCGTGTGAAGGCAGAGACACCTGCGGGAAGTTGACGGCGCTGATGGTGGTGCCGTTGTCGCTGTACTTGACCAGTTTCTCGGCCACTTCCAGACCAATATTTTCCTGTGCTTCCTGGGTGGAACCGCCAATGTGTGGCGTGAGAATGACATTGTCATACTTGCGCAGTGGCGAGACGAACTCTTCCTGGTTTGACTTGGGCTCAACCGGGAACACGTCGATGGCCGCACCGCCGATTTGCTTGGTTTCCAGTCGTCCACACAGGGCATCAATATCCACGACTTTGCCGCGCGCGGCATTGATCAGGATGGCGCCTTTTTTCATGGCGGCGAGCTGATCAGCGCCCATCATATTGCGGGTGGCCGCTGTATCCGGCACATGTAGGGAAACGACATCGGAAATGCGCAGCAACTCCCGCAATGAGCCTACCTGTTCGGCGTTGCCCAGCGGCAGCTTGGTGACCACGTCATAAAACCGAACCTTCATGCCCATGGCCTCGGCCATGACACTGATCTGACTGCCGATATTGCCATAGCCGACAATGCCGAAGGTCTTGCCGCGAACTTCGTAGGAGTTGGTGGCCGACTTCAGCCAGTCACCCTTGTGGGCGGCTGCGTTTTTCTCCGGGATGCCTCGCATCAGCATAATGGTTTCTGCAATCACCAGCTCCGCCACACTGCGGGTGTTGGAATAGGGCGCATTGAATACGACCACGCCATGTTCGGTGGCCGCCTGCAGGTCTACCTGGTTGGTGCCGATACAGAAGCAGCCGATACCGATCAGCTTGCTGGCAGCGTCCAGAACGCGGCGGTTGAGCTGGGTGCGCGAGCGTATACCCACAAAGTGGAAATCCTTGATCTTGTCCACCAGCTGGTCTTCAGACAGCGCTGATTTCAGGTATTCCACATTGGTGTAGCCAGCGGCTTCCAGTGTCGTAACGGCGGAAGGGTGTACCCCTTCCAGCAGCAGAAACTTAATCTTGGATTTGTTCAGGGAAAAATTGACCATACGCTCCTCGATCCGGTGGCCATACAGCTATCTAAAAAAAAGGGCGGCTATGATACCATGCACGCCCTTCGATAACTGCTC
>SBGI01000211.1 GCA_006227015.1 Gammaproteobacteria bacterium | reverse complement strand
GCACTTTCTTCCAGAACCCGCTGCGCCTGGGCAACCACCTGCTCGCCAATAGGTGTCGGGCGAACACTGTTTTTTGAACGCTCAAACAGCTCGACACCCAGTTCCTGCTCAAGCTTTTTGACTGCAATACTGAGGGTCGGCTGGCTGACGTGGCAAAGTTCTGCAGCCTGGCCAAAATGTTGCTGTTGTGCCAATGTCACAATGTAGCGAAGTTCAGTGAGCGTCATGTTATTACCTCCTGAAACAATAATAGCTAAAACAAATCAAAAAGGTAAAGTTAATTGAATGTCTTGTTTTTAGGCTGCGGCGATATCGGCCTGCGTGCCATTGACCAGTTGCAGGAAAAGAACCGTCAACAGAGCGCTGACTTTGTCTGCCATGGGGCGCGACGCCAGGTCAATCGGTTACCTGAAAGCCTGTCTCGCAGCTCAGTAGATATCTGCGACAGTGATGCCCTGAAAGCACTGCTGAATGAGCACGGGTTTGATGCGGTGATTGTCACCATGACACCATTGGCCATGAGTGATGAAGGCTATCGGGACAGCTACGTGGCAGGAGCCCGAGCATTGTCCCGGGCAGTTATGGGTGCCAGACAGCGTCCGGCGTTGGTGATCTGGGTATCCAGTAGTGGTGTTTACGGGCAAGATCAGGGTGAGTGGGTCGACGAAGGTAGCGATACCCTGCCCGCCAGTTACCGGGGAAAGCGTTTGCTGGAAGCGGAAGAAATTATTCGCCAACTACCGATAACCAGCAGTGTTGTCAGGTTTACCGGTATCTACGGACCGGGTCGGGGGCGCTTGTTACAGCAGGTGAGGGAAGGCCGCCTGGCGCCGCCACAGCCTGTTCAGTGGAGTAATCGTATACACGCCGATGACGCTGCGGGGGTGCTGGTGCACCTGTTAGGCAAGTTTGAAAATGGTGAGAAAATTGAGCCGTTGTATCTGGCCACGGACAATGAACCCATTGCTATTCACGAGGTGCATCTGTGGCTAAGCCGGGAGCTGGGGCTGCCGGATCCTGCGCCTTCATCAACTACTGAACCGCTGCTTGGGCGTACCGGTAACCGTCGCTGCAGCAACCGGCGCCTGCGGGATAGCGGGTTTGTATTCCGCTATCCCACCTTCCGAGAGGGTTATCGGACGCTGTTGTCGAAAGTTGACCGAAAATAACCTCATATCACCATAATGCCATCCATTTCCACGCCGACGCCTTTGGGTAATTCCTTGACACCGATGGCAGCACGGGCCGGATAGGGTTCGACAAAATAGCGCGCCATAATTTCATTGACGGTGGCAAAGTGGCTCAGGTCGGTAAGAAAAATATTCAGTTTGACGATGTCTTTTAATGCGCCGCCGGCCTCTTCGCACACCGCCGTCAGGTTTTTGAATACCTGATCGATTTCCTCGGCAATACCCCCTTCGACGACGGTCATGGTTTCCGGGACAAGGGGAATCTGGCCGGAGAGATAAACGGTATTGTTAACCTTGATAGCCTGAGAGTAGGTTCCGATGGCAGCGGGTGCGTTGTCTGTGTTAATGACAGCCTTGTTTAACATGAGAGGTCCTCGAAAATTAATTTTTGGTGCGGTAGACGCGTTGTACTTGTTTGAGGCCGCGGATACGGCGCATGACGTTGGCCAGGTGAACACGGTTTTTGACGTCGATCACCAGGTCGACAATATTGGAATGGGCATCACGCTCTTTAACACTGATCTGTTCGATGGTGGCCTCGCTTTCTGAAATACGGGAAGCAAGCGTGGCGATAATTCCCCGCTCTGCCACCAGTTCCACCTTGAATTCAACGGGGAACTCACCGCTGACATTTGGTGACCAGTTGAGGATGATGCACTTTTCTACATTGGTGCGAATTTCATTGAGGTTTTTACAGGAGTCCCTGTGAACGACCAGGCCACGACCGGGACTCAGGTGGCCCATAATGGGGTCGCCGGGTATGGGGTGGCAGCAACGAGCGTAATTGATAATCAGTCCGTCACTGGTATCGATCATGATGGGCGAATCAAATTCTTCCGGTGTCACTTCCTTGCGCAATGATGGGGGGGCCATCAGGTTGGCGACTGCGTAGGCGAGTCGATTGCCGAGACCAATCTGCTCCAGCACTTCTTCGAATGACTGGGCACCTGTTTCGGCCAGAAGTCGCTTGATCCAGGATTTTCGAATGCTCTGGTAGCTGGTGCCGAAATTATCCAGGGCACGATCCAGTAATCGTTTGCCGAGTTCTACCGACTCCTCATGCTGCTGGTGTTTCAGGAAATGACGAATAGCGCTGCGCGCTTTTGCTGTCACCACAAAGTTCAGCCAGGAAGGGTTCGGCTGGGCATCCCTGGCGGTAATAATGGAGACCTTGCTGCCGCTTTGCAGAGGTTCGGACAGTGATGTCAGTTGACCATTGATTTTGCTGGCGACGCAGCTGTTGCCGACATCCGTGTGAACGGCATAGGCAAAATCCACAGGTGTGGCGCCAGAGGGCAGGGAGACAATCTGCCCCTTGGGTGTAAAGACGTAGACTTCGTCGGGGAACAGGTCAGTTTTGACGTGTTCAATAAACTCCAGGGAGTTGCCAGCTTTCTGCTGTATTTCCAGCAGGCCCTGTACCCAGCGATTTGCCCGCGGGCTATCACCCTCCCTGGATTTATAAAGCCAGTGGGCGGCAATCCCGAAATTGGCCATGGCATCCATATCGTTGGTGCGAATCTGAACTTCAATGGGCACGCCGTGCATGCCCACCAGCACCGTGTGTAATGACTGGTAGCCATTCACTTTGGGTATAGCGATGTAGTCCTTGAATTCACCTGGCACGGGTTTAAAAAGATTGTGGATCACACCGAGTGTTCGGTAACAGTCGTCCACAGATTCCACCACGATGCGAAAGGCAAACACGTCCATGATGTCGCGGAAGGATTTCCGCTTGTTTTTCATCTTCTGGTAAATACTCCAGAGATGTTTTTCGCGACCGGTGACCTCGGCACTGATAAGCTCTTTTGCGAGGCGAATCTCGATACTGTTTTTAATGTCCTCGACGATTTCCTTGCGGTGCCCCCGCGCCGCTTTAAGAGCCTCGCGCATGCGCTGGTAGCGCATCGGGTGCATGGTGGCAAAGCCCAGATCCTCAAATTCGATACGGATATCATTGATCCCCAGGCGCTGTGCGATGGGCGCATAGATTTCCAGGGTTTCCCTGGCAATGCGACGGCGCTTGGCGGCACTCAGTACCTTCAGGGTTCGCATGTTGTGCAGGCGGTCCGCCAGCTTGACCAGCATGACGCGAATGTCCTTGGCCATGGCCAGGGTCATTTTCTGGAAATTTTCCGCCTGTTGCTCTGCCTTGGATGCAAACTCGATTTCTGTCAGTTTGCTTACGCCGTCAACGAGCTCCGCCACGGTAGGGCCAAACCGCTCAGCCACATCTTCTTTGCTGACATGGGTGTCTTCAATCACATCGTGCAACATGGCCGCCATCAGACTCTCGGCATCGAGATGCATATTGGCGAGAATGTTGGCCACCGCTACAGGGTGGGTGATATAGGGTTCTCCGCTCTGGCGCGTCTGGCCTTCGTGACACTGGGCCGCGAACTGGTAAGCGTTGAGAATTTCCTGGACTTGGGCGGGTTCGAGGTAGGAGGAAAGCTTTTCGCTCAGAACATCAATGGCTTTGGCTTGCAAGTTTTCCCCCGTTGCACGGATTACTCAGCCTCTGGGGCTGCAGGCTGTTCGGGAGCAGTGGTGCCTTCTTCGTCTGCTTCTGGGGCATCCATCAGCAAAGAGGTGTCAGGTTCTTCTTTCTCGTCGAGAATGCTTGCATCCACAAAGCCCTCTTCAATTTCGCGCAATGCCATTACAGTCGGCTTGTCGTTTTCCCAGGGCAGGTGTGGCTCTTTGCCGCCCACAGCCAATTGACGGGCGCGTTTTGAGCTGACCATGACGAGCTCAAAGCGGTTGTCGACATGATCGAGGCAATCTTCAACAGTAATACGGGCCATAGTTAATTCCGTTGTTCGAGTGTTTAGTGCGGTGCATTTGGCTGCAATCGCTAGAGACAAAATCCCGCGGCGAGCCGCGGGACATTCGAGTTTACAAAATTGCAGGAATCAGGACAACAAATCCCGGAGCAAATTCCCATTGCGCTGGCGCTGATTTTCCTGTCGAAGGCGGTGAGAAGTCACGATGGCCTGAAGCTCGGACAGGGCGATGTCGAATTGATCATTGATCACCAGGTACTCCGCTTCCACATAATGGGACATTTCCTGCTGTGCTTCTGCAAGCCGGTGCTGGATGACACTGGCATCATCCTGTCCGCGTCCGGTGAGTCGCTGTTCCAGAATTTCGAGCGATGGTGGCAGGATGAAAATACTGACGCACTCAGGCACCAGTCGGCGAATTTGCTCTGCCCCCTGCCAGTCAATTTCCAGAATGACATCCTGGCCATTGGCAAGTGTTTGCTCGACCCAATCCCGGGACGTCCCGTAATAGTTGTTAAAAACACGGGCGTGTTCGAGAAAAGCCTGTTGTTCTAGCATGGCCGTAAATACCGCTTCATCGACAAAATGGTAATTAATGCCGTCCACTTCGCCGGGGCGCATTGGGCGTGTGGTATGGGACACCGATACGGTCAGATCGGCACACTGCTTCAGCAGTGCGTTAACCAAACTGGTTTTTCCGGCACCGGACGGGGCGGAGACGGTGTAAAGAGTACCTCGGGTTGACATGGGGTGTGCTGCTTACTCGTGGTTGGTCACTGGATTGCCGATGGCACCATCAGGGTGTCTACCATAACTTAACTGCCTGCCAGCTGCATTAATCATCCTGCTATTTTAAACATTTCCGGTTGGGCATATGAACGGTTTACAGAGCGAAGAAAGTGCATTCCTGTTCTGTCTTTACTAGGCATGTCCGGTGATATCTCGCTTTGGAGTGTAAGCCGGTGGTCAGGTTGGTGTCGGTGGAAGGTGGCCTCAGTAAACACGTAACACTAATTCTAGTTATGTAATACCTTTTGCGTGAAGATGATTGAGTTTCAGTCACTTTGTGGAGATAAGGAAACACAATCGTCTATCTTGGTAAAAAAGAACACTTCCCATCATGCCGTACCAAATGCTCACTCGATATTCTGGATTTGCTCGCGCATCTGTTCAATCAGCACTTTCAATTCGACAGCCGAGTTGGTGGTATCGGTGGCGATGGATTTCGAAGACAGAGTGTTGGCCTCCCGATTCAGTTCCTGCATCAGAAAGTCGAGTCGGCGGCCAATGGGTTCCTTGCGTTTCAGCACACGGCGGATTTCCACAAGGTGGGTATCGAGCCGGTCCAGCTCCTCGTCCACATCGGCTTTTTGTGCCAGTAAAACCAACTCCTGTTCAAGGCGATCGTGATCCAGGCTGACCTGCAGTTCTTGCAGGCGGTCCAGAATTTTTTGCCGCTGTGCTTTTAACAGCGCCGGCAGGTTGTTGCGCACAGATTGCACTTCCACTGCGATGGCATCCAGGCGCTGCTCAATTAACTGTCCGAGTTTTTCGCCCTCGCGCTGGCGACCTTCCAGCAATTGAATCAAGGCCTGTTCAAACAGGTTCAGCAGAGCCTTGTTGAGCTCATCGCGGTTAATTTCAGGCTCTTTCAAGACACCGGGCCAGCGCAGAATATCTAGAGGTGAGATGGGCGCGGGTGCGGCCATCATGCCCGCGAGTTGTTGGCTGGCATCGATGTATTGCCGGGCCAGTGACTGGTTGACGGCGATATCGCCGGATTCCTGGGCAATATGTAACTGCAGGGTGCAATCCACCTTGCCTCGTTGCAGGTACTTGCGGGCCATTTCCCGCAACGGCATTTCAATGTCCCTGACAGTTTCCGGCATGCGAAACCCGGGCTCCAGGTAGCGATGATTTACGGAACGGAGTTCCCAGGAAGCGGTACCCCAGGTGGCCTCGATGGTTTGGCGAGCAAAAGCGGTCATGCTGCTGGGCACGATGAACTCCATGGCATTGAAATGAGGGGCCATATTAACACGCGGCTCCG
>SBGI01000219.1 GCA_006227015.1 Gammaproteobacteria bacterium | reverse complement strand
CTGATGATTGGCGCCGATATCTGCTACTCCGCCGGGAATGCCCTCGACATTGAGAAACTTTGTGATCATATGACCCGCCAGCAAGGGGTAGAACTGATCCTGGCCGACAATGGCAGGCCACCTTTCTGGGACCTCGCCAGACGTCTGAAACGACACTTTTCCGTGGAACTGATGCCAGTAACTCTGGAATTGCCGACTGCAGTCAACGGACACATCCTGCACGCCGTCATCTCAACATGATTATTTCGTTTGTAGCTTTTCTGTTGATGTTTACCGCTATCGGGCTGCTTTCCGCCAGGCATAGTCGCGGCACCAAACAGGACTACTACCTTGCCAGCAGTTCAGTATCCCCCTGGCTGGTCGGCCTGTCGGCCGTCGCCACCAATAACAGTGGCTACATGTTTATCGGTGTCATTGGCTACACCTATACCGTCGGCCTGTCTTCCATCTGGCTGATGCTGGGGTGGATTTGCGGTGATTTTCTCGCGTCTCAATTTGTGCATCACCGTATCAGGGAGCAGGCACCGAAAACCGCTGAAGTCAGTTATGTTGGGATTCTCAGCAACTGGTACGGCGATCGACACAATGGCCTGCAACGTATGATGGGGCTTATCTCCCTGGTGTTTCTGCTGGCCTATGCCAGCGCCCAGTTGGTGGCAGGCAGTAAGGCGCTTCAGGTATTGTTTGAGTGGCCTTCCTGGGCTGGAGCCACCCTGTCAGCCACGCTGGTCACACTGTACTGTTTTGCCGGCGGCATACGCGCTTCTATCTGGACGGACGCGGCGCAATCCACTGTCATGATCGTCGCCATGGGCTTGCTGATGTTCACTACAGTGACTGCGCTGGGGGGTGTCCAGTCGGTCTACCTGGAGATGTCCGAGCTGCAGGGATTCCTCGATTGGTATCCTTCCGACCTGGCATTTCCCGGTATCTTTGGCGGCATCCTGTTTGCAGTCAGTTGGATGTTCGCTGGCCTGTCCGTCATTGGACAACCACATATCATGGTTCGCTTTATGACCCTTCAGGACAGCACCCAGATGAACCGGGCACGCTGCTGGTACTATCTTTGGTACCTGGCGTTTTATGCCATGGCGACCGGTGTTGGCATGCTGTCGAGAATCTATCTTAGCGATACCGGTAGTTTTGACGCTGAGCTGGCTCTACCGACCATGGCTCTGGAGCTATTCCCGCCCCTGCTGGTTGGTCTGGTACTTGCCGGTATCTTCGCGGCAACCATGTCGACCGCTGATTCACTGGTGTTAGGTTGCTCGGCCACCCTTACCCACGATCTACTGCCACACAAGGTTGAAAAAACATCGCTGATGAAAGCAGTCACCATACTGGTTACCCTTGGGGCACTGCTCTGGGCACTGGGTAACAGTCAAAGCGTGTTCAGTCTGGTGGTGATGGCCTGGTCTGGTCTGGCAAGTGCTTTTGCCCCACTGCTGTTATTCCTCTGCCTGGGAAAACGACCGAAGCCCTACCTGAGCCTTCTCGCCATTACCGGGGGCCTTGGCTGCGCTATGCTGTGGCGCTGGCTGGGTTGGCATCAGGCGGTTTATGAAGGAATGGCGGGGATACTTGCGGGACTGCTGATTCTTACGATAGGGCTACAGCTCGGCCATCGTACTCAGCCGTTTGAGTCTGCTTCAAGATAGACTCTCGGCACTCTCCTCGGCATGCGTGTCAGCAACTCATAACTGATGGTTCCCGCCCTTTTGGCGATATCATTGACGGACAATCCCCTACCCCACAGCACCACATCGTCTCCGACATCGACATCTGACAGGCCGGTAACATCCACCGTAATCATATCCATCGAGACCCGCCCCACCATCGGGCAACGCTGGCCTTTGACCAGTACAGGGGTGCCATCCGGTGCGTGCACGGGGTACCCATCGCCGTAACCCATGGCCACAGTGGCAATACGGCTTGGCTGACGGGCAGACCAGCGGGCACCGTAACCAACTGTTTCGCCGGGTGGCACCTCCCTAAGGGCGATGACCGAGGATTGCAACGTCATCACCGGCTGCAACTGCTCAGCCAACATATGAGCTTCCGGAAAGGGGGAACTGCCATACAGCATGATGCCGGGACGACTCCACCCTGCCCGGCACTCGGGCCAACCCAGAAGAGCCGCTGAGTTGGCCAGGCTTAGTTCAATGGGCCCCTCACTAGATAGGCCCGCCATGCCCGCATTGAACCGAGCCAGCTGTTGCCGGGTAAAGTCGTTATTCAGTTCGTCCGCGCAGGCAAAATGGGTTGCCACCACAATGCTACTGGCAACATGGTCACAGGCATGTAACGCCCCATAGGTTGCCACCACTTCCTCGGGGCGAATTCCCAGGCGATGCATGCCACTATCCACGCACAACCAGATATTGAGGGCGCTGGCTGGTCTGGCCGCCAACACAGCCTCCAGCTGCTCACGATTTACCACGGAGAGCCAAAAATCATGTTGAGCGGCGATGTCAATCTCGTCACTACTAAACGCGCCTTCCAGCAGGCAGATCGGTTTGACAATACCCGACTCACGCAGCTCCAGCGCCTCTTCAATACAGGCGACCCCGAATGCAGGCACCAGGTCTTCAATGGCCCGCGCTACCGGAACGGCACCATGGCCATAGGCATTGGCCTTGATAATCGCCATAGTGCGGGACTGGGGCGATAGCTGGTTAGCCAGCCCCACGTTGTGGCGCAGTGCATTTAGGTCAATCAGGGCTTTTGCAGGTCTGGACATGAAATTCTGTTATCTCGCACTGGCTGTGTAAGGCATCAATTAATACTCAAATTTACCGGCCGAGTAGATCTGTTGCGCCTGCAACCAGACATCCCCGACGTCTCCGTTGCCAACCGGTCGACCGTCCACGGCAATGACAGGTACCACTTCTTTTGAAGAGCTGGTTACCCAAACTTCATCTGCCGCAAACACTTCGGCCTTGGTGACAGGTCTCTCCTCCACGGGAATACGCCCATCCTTGCGCAACAAGTCGAGCAGAATATATCGGGTGATGCCCGGCAGTTTGTACTGATCCAGGGGCGGCGTAACGACCACGCCATCCTTAACGATATAAGCATTACAAGCACTGGCTTCGGTCAACTCATCCCGCTCGTTGAACAACAGGGTTTCATCAGCACCCTGCTGATAACCCTGCTGAAAATGCATGACATTGCCCAACAGCGCCGTGGATTTGATGTGACAGCGCTCCCAGCGCAAATCGCGATCTGTGACCACCCGGAAAGCCTTGACCTTGCTTTTATCCGCAACAGGCTCCGAGGGTATCTCAAACGTAAAAGCAAATACCGTCGGTGATACATTCTCCGGGTAAGCATGAAAACGACGACTATCCGCACCACGGCTGACATGAAGATAAAGGGCCAGATTGCCACTGCCATTAAGCCTGATCAGTTCCTCACATAGTGCTTTCCACTGTGCCCTGCTCCAGTCCAGCCTGATTCCTACTGCCGACAGACCCTGGCTCATACGCTCCATATGCGGATCAAAGCCTACCATCCTGCCCCCATATGAAGGCAGGACCTCGTAAATGCCATCACCGAACAGAAACCCCCTGTCCATAGGAGAAATACGAGCTTCCTCCATGGGCAAATAGTCACCGTTCAAAAATACTGTACTCATAGTCTACCCAGCTTATGTACCGCCCGTTAGAGACGGTTGCCGCACCATAAAAAGGCGGCTGATCTTAGCAGTGCCGCTCAGCCCTGAACAGGCACTGGTGCCCTTAACGCGATGCCCTGGCTTCATTGACCAGCTGCTGCAAACCAGCCACCAGCATTTTGCCACTTTCACACGGCAAACCATCTTCTGAAAGTGTGTTCTCCCGGGTGACACCATCCACACTTCCCCTGGCTGCCAGATATTCAAGCACCGCACGGTTATCCCACTCAGACAAAAAATCTTTGTCAGACCAGTAGCTGAGCATAGCCACCAGTCCATGTGCCGCCCAATTGGAAACATCGGCAATCACCAATTCATCACAGCAGGTTGCAGAGGGCGTGATATCCAGTGATGCCAGAGCATCGACAACATTTCCCATGCCAATTTCATTGCCGCCATCGCCAATGGCAATAGTTGGACAACCGGCAAGGGTGAGAAAATCATCAAAGCAGAAGGTGTATTCACTGATATCCTCGCCGCGCATATTGTAATAACGGCCATCCCGTGCACGCCCCGGCAGCTCAATACTCACCACCAGCTCGGGGCGAATAACAGCCAGTATCTCGCGTATACGCTCAGGCAAAGCCGGCGAAAACCCCAATGGCATGGCCTCTACCCGAAAGTCCCCGGCAAAAGACGTGGCCAACTGCTCCCCGCAAACCAGAACGGGTTCTGCACCCTGGGCTTCAAGCGCCTTGTAAAGTGCAATAGCGCCAGCCGGACCATCGGTTTCAAAGGTATCAAGAACTGGAAATCCGGTGCCAATCAGAACCGGCCCACGACAATGCCTTAAATATTCGGCGGCCCTGAGGCAGTAGCCCGGGCGCAGGTGTGGCCGCAAGTCCGCCATGCCGCGCATATTTCGCTCTACCAGTAGCTGCTCAATACGCTCACTGAGCAACAGATCGTGCTCGTTTGTCATGGACACCTCATCCGGCCGAAGACTCTTTACTTGGACAGACTTCTGCAGCCAATTGCTCAAACTGTTTTGTGGCCTGAAGCCTTATCTCCCGGGCCTCATCCACTGATATTGGGGCAAAAGATACCCTGCCACCAGCGGGCAGCTGCGCCAGAAGCGGCAGGTCCACCGACAGGACAGCGCCCAGTTTGGGGTAACCACCTATGGTCTGGCGGTCACACAACAGCACAATGGGCTGACCATCCGGGGGTACCTGTACCGCCCCCAGAGAAATGCCCTCGGAAAGCATACCCGGCATATCACAATGTATCGTCGGCCCCTCCAGTCGATAACCCATCCTGTCGCACTGGCTGGACACCTGATACTCCCCCGCATAAAAGCGCTCCCGCTGTTCCGGGGCAAAGGCATCGTGCTGGTATCCCATCACCATTCTCAGTAATACCCGTTTGTTATAGACCGGCCGATAGCCTGTGGGCACTCTCAAGCAATCCTTGTCGTCAGCCTGTGGGCAAACCAGGTTGTCCCCGGTTTTCAACTTGCGGCCTTCAATGCCCCCTATGCCCTCACGAATTACTGTGGCGCTACTACCCAGAACCGGCGACACCACCAGACCACCTGCCACAGCCAGATAGGCGCGCACGCCGCTTCTGGCAAAGCCTAGCGTGACCCTGTCCCCGGGATAAAGGCGATGACTGCGCCAGTTCTCGACCACATCGCCATTTATGGACAGGGGCATATCGGCACCACAGACAGCAATTCGGGTAGCCACATCTACATCCAGTTCCAGACCGCCCACGGTGATTTCCAGTGATGATGCCTCGGGCTGGTTGCCACACAGCCTGTTTGCCCAAGCAAAGGCCAGCGCATCGGCGGGCCCACCGGTGGTTAACCCCAGGCGGTGATAACCAGTGCGGCCACCATCCTGTATCAAGGTCATGACCCCAGGCTTGTGAACCCGAAAGCCGGCGGCGCTCACAGCTCACCGCCCATGGCGATAAACTCAGCGCGATCAATAGCATAAAAACGCACCCGGTCCCCAACCTCAACAGGCATCGGCGGGTCTGACTGGAGGTTAAACATCAACAACGGGCAGAGGCCGATCAGGTTCCAGCCCCCGGGAGAATCCAAGGGATACACCGCAGTCTGCCGCCCGGCGATGCCCACGCTGCCCCGTGGCACCCTGGCTCTCGGCGTTGCCAGACGGGGAAGCGCAATACGCTCATCCACCTCCCCTAGGTAAGCGAACCCGGGTGCAAAGCCAATGGCATAGACCCGGTATTCCCGTGCCTGGTGCAAATCAACAATTTCTGACGTGGACAGGCCAGTTTGTCCGGCCATTGTGACGAGGTCCGGTCCGGACTCCTCACTGTAGTAGACCGGCAGTTCCACAAGCTTTGCAGTATTTTTATGGGTCTTCTCTTTACCTACAGCCAGCAGTGCTGGTATCCGCGAACACAAACTGTCGTAAT
>SBGI01000331.1 GCA_006227015.1 Gammaproteobacteria bacterium | reverse complement strand
CCCTTACTGAAACTGGCCAACTGTTCCGACAGGGCCGAGAGGTCATCGACACACAGGGCCTGCAGATAATTACCCAGCACCACCTCTACCGCCGTTTCCCAGCCGCTTTCAACCTGGAGGGTTTCTGCCAACCGGGGCTGTGTCTGCAGTTGATTACTTTGAATCCACTGCTGTTGTTCATCGTCACCGCCCAGTGCCGCCTGCTGAAGAGCTTCCAGTGATGCTCGACGCCCCATCAGGGTCTGCAATTGGCCCCGCTGCCTATCCAGCTCACTGTTGGCGTGATCACCTTGCTGGCGAGCCTGTTCAATCTCACTATTGAGACGCTCAAGGTTTGCCTGCTGGTCGCCCAGGGACAGCTCCACTTCCGCCAGTTGCTCCTGCACCAGCACTATCTCTTCCTGCACCTGGCTATCGCCCAAGTCCAGGTATTCCTGTTGAATGCTCTCTATGCGTTCGCCAAGACGCCGCAGCACCTGCTCCAGATGCTGGATACGGGACTGCTGCACCTCTGCCTGCTGTCTGGGCGCTGCTGCACGCTGGTTGAAGTCGTCCCAGGCAGATTGCCACTGCTGCATGGCACTTTCCGAGGCAGTCAGTTCTGTTTGCGAGAGCTCTTCCGCCGCAGTCACCTGTTGCAGTTCGGGAACGATATCCTGCAATTCCCGCTGCCAGCTCTCGGCCTTCTGGCGATCACTGCGCAAATGTTCTTCAGACTCCGCGTAGTTGCGTTCGGTCTGGGCCAGATCCTGCTCCAGCTCACGGGCGCGATCCTGCACATGCTGTATCGCCTGTTCAATGCGGGCCACCTCGGCGCCAATGGCGTAGTAGCGACCCTGCACTTCGTTGAAGGTGTCGCCCAATTCCGTGTATTCGGTGCGGGCATGCTCCAGCGACGTATCACAGCTGCTGCGCTCGGTCACCAGTGCTTCTATTTTTAATTCAAATTCGTTAATGACTTTTCTGCGCTCGGCCATCTGCCCTTCCAGCAAGCGCCAGCGCAGTGCCTGCAGCTCAGCTTTGAGGCGACGTTCTTCTTTTTTCAGCTCTGCATATTTTTCAGCAGCCTGAGCCTGGCGTTCCAAGCGGCCTAACTGACGACCCAGCTCATCGCGGATATCCGTCAGACGTTCCAGGTTCTCCTGGGTGCGACGCATGCGGTTTTCAGTATCTTTGCGGCGCTCTTTATATTTCGAGATGCCTGCCGCTTCTTCGATATAGACACGCAGCTCATCGGGCTTGGCTTCGATCAGATTGGAAATCATGCCCTGTTCGATAATGGCATAACTGCGCGGCCCCAGGCCGGTGCCAAGAAAAATATCTGTGATATCACGACGCCGACATTTGTTGCCGTTCAGAAAATAATTGGATTGACCGTCCCGGGTCACTTTGCGCTTGATGGAGATTTCACTCCAACTGGCGTACTCGCCGCCGAGGGCGCTATCGGAATTATCAAATACCAGTTCAATAGATGCCTGGCCAACTGGCTTGCGCCCACCGGAGCCATTAAAAATCAC
The DNA here is from genome assembly GCA_006227015.1 of Gammaproteobacteria bacterium. The sequence continues at coordinate 4,625 of SBGI01000331.1, read as the reverse complement.
GTCCGTCATGGACTCACCGCGCAAATGCTTGGCAGAGCTCTCGCCCATCACCCAGCGCACCGCATCAATGATATTGGACTTGCCGCAACCGTTAGGCCCTACAACAGCGCAGAGGTTGCTGGGAAAGGACACGGTGGTTGGGTCAACAAATGACTTGAAACCTGCCAGTTTGATACATTTAAGGCGCATGTATGTCTCTTTGAAGTTGGCTTTTCTGCCAGAACAAACCCTACGAAATGCCACCTAAATTGACAGCGAGGGAGCGCAGCTAAAGGTGTTGATTTTACACGGCTGTACCGGGGCCACAAGCGGCCATCGGTTATAATTTTCGGTCGATGGTTACGGCCTGCGAAACGCTGCCATTGGCAAGGCTTAACGCTCCGCTGACCCCTTCCAGATCACCCGGCGCGGGAATGGCTGAACCACTTTGAGACACCCTGGCAACCACCTGAACCTGCTCCACTGAAGACAATGGCTTACCGCCCGGCATGGCCATGGTGTCATCCAGAACTACCGTGGCTGGCAAGTCAGCAACCTGCAGGCGTGTTACCGCCAAAGGCATCGGCGGCCCCTGCCATTCTCTGGCAAACACATAAACCAGCAGTTCCGGATCAGCCGTCAGTTCAGGCGACAACGTCACTTGTACCTGCAATCCGGGTAGATCTTCACCCAACTGCTGTTTGGCGCGCGCGATGCCTGCTTGTAAAGCCTGCGCTTGGGGCGTGGCGGGAGAAATCGCCCGTAGCGCTGATTGCCAACTGGCAATAGCCAATTTGTAATCTGCACTTTCAAACGCGCGAATACCCTGAAGCCCAAGAGCTGTGAGATTGTTAGGGTCCAGCGACAGTGCCCGATCAAGGGCATTTTCGGCACTTGGCACAAACTTGTTGCCTGAGGCGAAATACATGGACTGGGCATATTCAGCCAGGAGGTCCGGGTCGTCCGGGCTTACCTCCACAGCCTTCTGGTAGGTCGCACTGGACTGCAACATATCCCCGCTCTCCAACTGCAGGCGCGCCAGGGAAACCAGGTAGTAAATATTGTCCGGCTGACTTAACAGGCGTCTGCTGATGCGTTGTGTCAGCTGTTCGCGAAGCTGTGCATCTGTGGCCTGGTCCAGATCGCCCTGCAGGCGTTTTTCCATCATTTTCGTGATGGCCACATCATCACTGGCACCGAGCATTTGATAGAGGCTGAAAGCAAACAGCGGCACAATCACGAGTCCCGCGAGAATCAGCCAAGCACCGCGGCCACGGGCCTGACGATGTGAGCCTGTCAGGTTTTCATCGGCCAGCAGTAACCGCTGTTGCTCTGCGACCAGCTCGGCATGCTGGGCGCTGTCAATTTCACCCGCGGCCAACTGCCGGTCCAGCTCGGTCAACTGTTCCTGGTAAAGCACTACATTGGCATCAGGATGTTCCGTATTTTGTTGACGGGACGAGCGTGAAAACAGGGGATAAATCACAAAGGTTGCAGCGACCAGCGACAACAGCCCAAAAATAAACCACATCAGCGATTGTCCCCATCAGAGTCGACTGAACTGCCAGCGTTAAACTTTGTTTCCCCAAGCAGGGCCTGCAAACGGGCCTGCTCATCTCCGTCCAGAGCGGTTTGCACCTCCGCAGCAGGCTGCTGCCGGAGACGCACCATAAAAACAACCAACAATCCGATCACAAGCAACGCAGCTGGTGTCAGCCAGAGTAGCAGCGTTGTCGCTTTTACCGGCGGGTTGTAGAGGACAAACTCGCCATATCGGGCCACCAGAAAATCGACAATTTCCTGGTCGGACTTGCCGTCTTCCAGCATGCGATAGATTTCATCGCGCAAGTCCGCAGCAATCGGCGAATTGGAGTCGGCCAGATTCTGGTTCTGGCACTTGGGACAGCGCAGTTCATTGACCAGTGTCTGGAAGCGCTCCCGCTCCACTTCACTACTGAAGCTTTTCACGTCTACCGCCGCGCTCCCGGCAACCGGTACCAGTAGCACAAGCAATACCAGTGTTACACCGAAACGGATAAACCCGGTATTCAACCCTCTGTTACCAACAAAAAAAACTCGCATACAAATTGCCGTTTTAGAGATCTTCAATCACTTCCTTCGCTGCACGAAAGGCTTCCTGAAGAGCCGGCGCACCGATGTAGGGGGCGGTGTGCAGCAGGACCTCACGAATTTCTTCCGGTGTACAACCATTGCGCAACGCACCGCGCACATGGCCTTTTAGTTCTGTAGGGGATTTCAGGGCCGCCAGTGTCGCAATAGTAATAATACTGCGGGTTTTCAGGGGCAAGGTGTCCCTGGCCCAGACGGAGCCCCAGCAGTTTTCATTGATATAGTCCTGCACCGGACGGGTAAACTCGGTAATGCTATCCATGGCGCGATCGACAAATACATCGCCCATCACCTGGCGCCTAACTTTCATACCCCGTTGATAATCTTCTTCAGCCATACTGCTTCCTCATTGAATCTGTTGCCATACCGGCAGGATTTTCTTTTGCCAGACGCTCTCATTGATGACGCCCACATGTTTGTAACGAATGGTGCCATTACCATCGACCAAGTAGGTTTCAGGTGCGCCAAAAACACCCAGGTCCAGCCCCAGACGGCCGGCTGCATCAATGACGCTCAACTCGTAAGGATCGCCCTTTTCCACCAGCCATTTTTCAGCCTCGGCAAGGTCATCTTTATAATTCAGACCGATAATGCGCACACCCTGCTGGGCCAGCTTGTTGAGATAAGGGTGCTCCACACGGCAGGCTATACACCAGGTTCCCCAGACATTGAACAGCGCCGGTTTTCCCTGAAAGATTTTCTCGCCCACCACCTGCTGCTGATCACCCAGCACCGGCAATGAAAAAGCGGGCACCGGCCTATCTATCAATGCCGAAGGCATTTCATTGGGATCTCGACTCAGGCCATTCAGCAGAAATATCGCCAACACCACAAAGACCATCAGCGGGATAAATAACTTCAATCTCGACACGACGTGGGACTCCTCAGGCACCGGTTGCCAGGGCATCACTGGCGGTCTGGCTGGCCCGCTGTTGACGGTAGCGCTTGTCCAGCACGGCAATAAAACTTCCCAATGCGATCAGCAAGCCTCCCAACCAGATCCAACGCACAAAAGGTTTGATGTGTATTCTCACTGCCCAGGCATCACCTGCCAGCGGTTCGCCCAGTGCCACGTAAAGATCGCGCCAGAAGCCGTTGCCGATGGCAGCTTCTGTCATGGTTTGACCACTGGCCATGTAACGACGCTTCTCCGGATAGAGCTGGTCAACAGCGCGTCCATCACGGGTCACCATCACCACGGCCTGGTCAGCAATGTAGTTTGGCCCCTGAACCCGACGCATTTCGACAAACTCAAACTGATAACCCGACATGTCTGCCGTGTCTCCAGGAACCATCCGCACATCCCGCTGTTCACTGTAAATGGTGGTCATGCCTGCCCCGACCATGCAGACCGCAATACCCATATGGGCCAGTACCATGCCGTAAAAGCTACCCTTGAGACGCAACAGACCATGCCAGCGGGAACGGGAATGCCCACTCTTTAACCAGATATCTTTCAGAGTCACGGCAAAAACCCACATGGCAACAGCAATGGTCACAGCCGCCATCAACGAATATTCGTCGCCATAGAAAAGTGGGAACAACGCCCCTGCCAGTAGTGACACAACGACCGGCACATTCAGGAAACGGCTGAGATCGGCCAGGCTGTTGCGCTTCCAGCGCAATACCGAACCCACCGCCATCAACACAGCCAGCACCAGCATCAGCGGCACAAAAAACAGGTTGAAATAAGGGGGGCCCACAGAGATTTTGCCCCAATCCATAACGTCGGCAATCAGGGGATAGAGCGTGCCCAGAAGGATAATGACCATGGCGCCGACCAGCAGTATGTTATTGATAAGTAAGAACATTTCCCGTGAAAAACCGTTAAAACTGGTCGTGCTTCTCACCGACGGGCCGCGCAGCGCGTAGAGAAACAGGGAGCCGCCCACCACAATTGCCAGGAAAGCCAGGATAAACACACCCCGCTCCGGATCGGCAGCAAAGGCGTGGACAGAGGTTAACACCCCGGAACGCACCAAGAATGTCCCCAGCAAACTCAGTGAAAAAGCAAAGATGGCCAACAGTAATGTCCAGCTGCGGAATACACCGCGTTTTTCGGTCACGGCCAGCGTATGCACCAGCGCCGTACCCACCAGCCAGGGCATAAAGGAGGCATTTTCCACCGGATCCCAGAACCACCAGCCACCCCAGCCCAGTTCGTAATAGGCCCACCAGCTACCCAGGGCAATACCCAGGGTCAGGAACATCCAGGCAATGTTGGTCCAGGGGCGCGTCCAGCGCGCCCAGGCAGCATCCATACGCCCGGCCAGAAGCGCGGCAATGGCAAAAGCGAAAGCAACGGAAAAGCCCACATATCCCATGTAGAGCATGGGCGGGTGAACAATCAACCCGAAGTCCTGCAGCAGCGGATTGAGGTCTGCACCCTCAACAGGAGAAAACGGCAGTTCACGCTCAAATGGATTGGAGGTGAACAGCAAAAACAGATAAAAGCCAACGCTGACGATACCCATTACCGAAATCACTCGCGCCACCAGAGAGCGAGGCAGTGACTG
>SBGI01000140.1 GCA_006227015.1 Gammaproteobacteria bacterium | reverse complement strand
ATTCAGCTTCCAATTACTTCCTACGCGTCCATTCTTCACCGGGTATCCGGTGTGGTTCTGTTTGCAGCCATTGGTGTCTTCCTCTGGTTGCTGGACTCAAGCCTTTCCTCAGAAGAGGGGTTCAATGCTATTAAGGAGACCATGGGCAGCCCGCTATGCAAGCTGATCATCTGGGCTTCACTGGCAGCACTGGCCTACCACATGGCGGCAGGGATTCGTCACCTTATTATGGACCTGGGCGTTGGAGAAACGCTTGAAGGCGGTCGACTGGGCGCGAAGATCGTGCTGGTCGTCGCTGCCATCCTGATTCTGCTTGCGGGGGTATGGGTAGTATGATCACTAATATTACTAGTTTTGGTCGTAGCGGCCTGTCAGATTGGCTGTTGCAGCGTGTCACCGCCATTGTGATGGCGGCCTATGCCATCTTTATTACTTTTTACCTGCTGTTTACCCCAAATCTGGAATACAGCCAGTGGGTAGCGCTACACAGTTGCCTGTTCATGAAAGTGTTCAATGTGTTGACTGTGTTATCCATTGCCATCCATGCATGGATTGGCCTGTGGGCAGTGCTGACTGATTATGTGACTGTGCGTCTGCTTGGTCCAAAAGCCACACCGCTGCGTATTTTCCTGCAGTTAGGCATGATTGCCGTTACATTGGTGTATGTCATCTGGGCTCTTGATATCGTTTGGGGAATTTGAATCCATGACTAGCGTAAGAACTATTTCCTTCGACGGCGTTATCGTCGGTGGTGGTGGCGCAGGTATGCGCGCCGCGTTGCAACTGGCACAGTCCGGTTATAAAACAGCTGTAATTTCCAAGGTATTTCCAACTCGTTCGCACACTGTGTCAGCTCAGGGTGGAATTACCTGTGCAATTGCCAGTGATGATCCCAATGATGACTGGCGCTGGCATATGTACGATACCGTTAAGGGTTCAGACTACATCGGTGACCAGGATGCTATTGAATATATGTGCTCAGTAGGTCCCGAAGCTGTCTTTGAACTCGAGCACATGGGATTACCGTTCTCCCGTACTGAAGAGGGCCGTATCTATCAGCGTCCTTTCGGCGGTCAGTCCAAAAACTTTGGCGAGGGCGGGCAGGCTGCCCGTACCTGTGCGGCTGCTGATCGCACTGGCCACGCGCTGCTGCACACCCTTTATCAGAACAACATTAAAAACAATACTGTCTTCTTTAATGAGTGGTTTGCAGTTGATCTGGTTAAAAATGCCAATGATGAAGTCGTTGGTGTTATTGCGATTGATATCGAAACGGGCGAAACCGTTTTTGTAAAATCTAAAGCAACCGTATTGGCAACTGGTGGTGCAGGGCGTATTTATGCGTCTACAACCAATGCTCACATTAATACTGGTGACGGAATCGGCATGGCGCTCCGCGCCGGCTTCCCGGTTCAGGACATTGAAATGTGGCAGTTCCACCCGACCGGAATCGCCGGGGCAGGTGTGCTGGTTACGGAAGGTTGCCGTGGTGAAGGTGGCTACCTGATCAATAAGGATGGTGAGCGCTTTATGGAGCGTTATGCTCCGAATGCGAAGGACCTTGCGTCCCGGGATGTTGTTGCTCGCTCCATGACACTGGAGATTCTGGAAGGCCGCGGTTGTGGTGAAAAAGGTGATCATGTCTTCTTGAAGCTAGACCACCTGGGTGAAGAGGTTCTCGAGAGCCGTCTGCCAGGTATCTGTGAGCTGTCAAGAACCTTTGCCCATGCTGACCCGGTTAAAGAGCCCGTTCCTGTGATTCCGACCTGTCACTACATGATGGGTGGCATTCCCACCAATGTCGACGGTCAGGCTCTGACGCTCGATGCGGATGGCAATGAAAAGGTCATTAACGGACTTTATGCCTGTGGTGAGGCGGCCTGTGTGTCGGTCCATGGTGCTAACCGTTTGGGCGGTAACTCACTGCTCGACCTGGTGGTCTTTGGCCGCTCCTCCGGTCTGTTTATCGAAAAGGCTCTGCGTGAAGGTATTGAGCTTGCAGATCCGACTGATGAGCATATTGATACGGCTATGGCTCGCCTCAATCGCGTCAATAACAGTAATGATGGCGAAGGCGCTGCTGAACTGCGCACCGAGTTGCAAAATATTATGCAGAACCACTTTGGTGTATTTCGCCGTGGTGACTTTATGCAAGAGGGTATCAAGAAGCTTGAAGCGCTGCGTCCACGTATTGAGAACGTGCGTCTCGATGATAAGAGCAATGCCTACAACACTGCCCGAATTGAAGCGTTGGAGCTACAGAACCTACTGGAGGTGGCTGAAGCTACTGCGGTTACCGCAGAAGAACGTAAAGAAAGCCGCGGCGCTCACGCTCGTGAAGATTTCTCCGAGCGCGACGATGAAAACTGGCTGTGTCACTCTGTGTACTTCCCTGCCGACAAGCGCGTGGGCAAGCGCAGCGTGAACTTCACACCCAAAACCATGGAAGCCTTCGCACCGAAGGCGCGTACCTACTAATAAAAGGTTAGTGAACCATGTTGAATGTAAGTATTTATCGTTATAACCCCGATGTCGACGAAGCGCCGTACATGCAGGACTATGAGGTTGATACCGCTGGTAAAGACCTGATGGTGCTTGATGTTTTGGAATTGCTGAAAGCTCAGGATCCGACACTGGCCTATCGCCGTTCCTGTCGTGAAGGTGTGTGTGGTTCTGATGGTATGAACATCAGTGGCAAGAATGGTCTGGCCTGTATCACACCGCTGTCTGAATGCGTTAAAGGTGACAAGCTGGTGTTGCGCCCACTGCCCGGATTGCCTGTGGTACGGGACCTGGTTATCGACATGAGCCAGTTCTATGCGCAATATGAAAAAATTCAGCCCTATCTGGTGAACAACCAACCCGCTCCAGCTATTGAGAGGTTGCAGTCACCGGAAGATCGCGCCAAGCTGGATGGCCTCTACGAGTGCATCCTGTGTGCTTGCTGTTCTACCAGCTGCCCTTCTTTCTGGTGGAATCCGGACAAGTTTATTGGTCCCGCGGGTCTCCTCCAGGCCTACCGTTTTCTGATCGATAGCCGTGATACAGACACCGAAAACCGCCTGTCAAATCTGGATGATCCGTTCAGCGTTTTCCGCTGCCACGGTATTCAGAACTGTGTGTCAGTCTGTCCGAAAGGGTTGAACCCGACCAAGGCGATTGGCCACATCAGAAATATGTTGTTGAGAAGCGCTACCTAAGATGCTGACGCATAAAAATGACAACCCATCGGGCCCTCCCCCAAAAGAGGGCCTTGATGATCCAGCTTTTATACTATAGGGAACCTTTCGATGCCTGAAAGCATCATGCAGCAATTTTTGCGCTCTTCCCATCTATCTGGTGGGAACGCCGCATATATAGAAGATTTGTACGAAACTTACCTCCATGACCCCAATGCTGTGCCCGAAGAGTGGCGCTCATTCTTTGACTCCCTCCCGAGAGTAAATGGCCATTCAGGTGCCGACGTCTCTCACGCAACGATTCAGGATTATTTTGAGCTTTTAGGTCGCCGTCGTGCGCGGCCAACGCCTGCACCTGGTTCCGGAGGCATGAATGTCGAGCATGAGCGCAAACAGGTTAAGGTATTACAGCTGATCAGCTCTTACCGAAACCGTGGTCACCAGAAAGCCAGCCTGGATCCGCTCGGTATCATGAAGCGCGAACAGGTTCCTGACCTGCAGCTGACCTATCATGGTCTGACAGAAGCCGATTTGGACACCACTTTTCAATGTGGCACCTTGTTTATTGGCAAGCAGGAAGCGCCCCTGAAAGAAATTATTGCTGCGCTTGAGGAAACTTACTGCCGTCACGTAGGCGTCGAACTGATGCACATCACTGATTTGGCAGAAAAGCAGTGGTTACAGCAACGCCTTGAGAGCGTTCGTTCCAAGCCCACCTACGACAACGAAATGCGCAAGCATGTGTTGCAGCGTTTGTCTGCGGCGGAAGGGCTTGAGCGTCACCTTGACTCAAAATACCCGGGAACCAAACGTTTTGGCCTGGAAGGTGGTGAGGCATTAATTCCCCTGCTGGATGGTTTGATTGAGCGAGCTGGTGAATACGGGGCAAAAGAAATTGTTTTGGCGATGGCTCACCGTGGACGTCTCAATGTTCTGGTCAATGTCTTGGGTAAAAGCCCTGCCGATTTGTTTGCTGAATTTGAAGGCAAGCGCCATGTGGACACTTCCGGTGATGTCAAATATCACCAGGGCTTCTCTTCCAATGTGATGACGCCTGGTGGCGAAGTTCACCTGGCACTGGGTTTTAACCCCTCTCACCTGGAAATTGTGTCTCCTGTCGTTGAGGGCTCTGCCCGGGCTCGACAGGATCGCCGGGGCGACCCGGAAGGCAATAAGGTTGTTCCTATTGTTGTGCACGGTGATGCTGCTTTTGCTGGTCAGGGTGTAGTGATGGAAACCCTGCAAATGTCCCAGATTCGGGGCTATAAAACTGGCGGTACAGTTAACCTCGTCATCAATAACCAGGTGGGTTTCACTACAAGTCGACGGGAAGATTGTCGCTCTACAGAGTACTGTACAGATATCGCCAAGATGGTTCAGGCACCCATTATCCATGTCAATGGTGATGACCCTGATGCAGTTATGTTCTGCACCTTCTTGGCCATGGACTATCGCTATCAATTTAAGAAAGACATTGTTCTCGATCTGGTTTGTTACCGTCGTCGCGGGCATAACGAAACGGATGAACCTTCTGCAACCCAGCCATTGATGTATAAAACCATCAAAAAGCATAAAACCACCCGGGATCTCTATGCGGACAAGTTGGTTAGCGAGAATATCCTTACCCAGGATCAGGCAAATAGTATGTTGTCCGAATACAGGGATACGCTTGACCGCGGTGAGTATGTGGTCAATAAGCTGGTGTCCGAGCCGGACGAGGCTCTGTTTGTCGACTGGACACCCTATTTGGGGCACGAATGGACAACACCGGCGGATACCGGTTACCCATTGCCTGCTTTAAAAGATGTCGCTAATCGTATTTGCCATATTCCAGAAGGTATTGTTGTTCAGCGACAGGTGGAAAAAATCTACGAAGATCGCCGTAAAATGGCTGGTGGTGCGCTTGAGCTCAACTGGGGTATGGGGGAACTACTGGCGTACGGAACCTTGCTGGAGCAGGGGTACCCGGTACGTATGACTGGCCAGGATATTGGTCGGGGCACTTTTTCCCACCGCCATGCAGTCGTGTTTAACCAGAAAGATGGCGATACTTACACACCGCTCAAGCATATGTCTGATGATCAGCCAATGTTTGATATATACGATTCCTTCCTCTCCGAGGAAGCTGTACTTGGCTTTGAGTATGGATATGCGACGACAGCGCCAAGTGGCCTTGTCATATGGGAAGCCCAGTTTGGTGATTTCGCCAACGGTGCGCAGGTCGTTATCGATCAATTCATTACCAGCGGTGAACACAAGTGGGGCCGTTTATGCGGTTTGACAATGCTACTACCGCATGGTTACGAGGGGCAGGGCCCCGAGCACTCCTCAGCCCGCTTGGAGCGTTACCTGCAGTTGTGCGCAGAACACAATATCCAGGTTTGTATCCCGACGACGCCGGCACAGGTTTTCCATATGCTGCGCCGTCAGGCTATCAGGCCCATGCGTCGCCCGTTGGTGGTAATGAGCCCAAAATGGATTCTGCGTCATAAGCTGGCAACTTCCAGCCTGGAAGACCTGGCAAATGGTGAATTTTTACCTGTGATTGCCGATAGTGAAATCGATGTTAAAAAAGCGCGTCGTTTGATTCTGTGTTCAGGAAAAGTTTACTACCATCTTCTTGAAGAGAGGGTGGCGCGCGGTATTGATGATATTGCTTTGGTGCGTATCGAGCAGTTGTATCCGTTCCCTGATGAGATTCTGCTGTCAGTATTCAAGCAGTACACGGCTCTCGAAGAGGTGGTCTGGTGTCAAGAAGAACCAATCAACCAGGGAGCGTGGTATAGCAGCCAGCATCATATGCGTTCAGTGATCGACAGCTATAATCCAGCGTTGCCTTTGCGTTATGCGGGGCGTGCTGCGTCCGCTGCTCCTGCAGCGGGCTACATGTCTGCTCACCTCGAAGAACAGGCAAAATTTGTTAACGAAGCTTTGAGTTTTTAAGTGGCCAGAGGGCCATCCTCGACCAAGGAAATGATAAAAAATGAGCATTGAAATTAAGG
>SBGI01000329.1 GCA_006227015.1 Gammaproteobacteria bacterium | reverse complement strand
TCAATCAGCAGTGTTCCACTGCCACATAAGGGGTCCAGCAGTGCACCACCATTGTCCGCGATTTCTGGCCACCCAGCCCTCAGCAACAACGCCGCAGCCAGGTTTTCTTTCAGGGGTGCAGGCACCATGGCCACACGATAACCGCGCTTGTGCAGGCTCTCACCGGAAAAATCCAGGCTGACGTTGGCCTGACCCTTGGCAAGCCGCACATTGATACGCAGGTCGGGGTGTTTTAAATCCACATTGGGCCGCGCTGAATAATGGCTCTGCAACCGATCCACGATCGCGTCCTTTACCTGTTGGGCGCCAAACTTGGTGTGGCGAATCGCATCGTTGGTACCGATAAAATCAACGGCAATCGCTTCATTGGGTGTTAAATGCTCCTCCCAGGGAATAGCTGCCACACCGCGGTACAGATCGTCGGCACTGTCGACAGGGATTTTATCCAGGGGCATCAGGATGCGATTGGCCAGTCTCGACCAGAGACATGCACGGTAGGCGAATGCCATATCACCCTCGGCATAGACCCCGGCTACCGTTTCACGGGTTTTTGCGGCACCCAGTTCGGCCAATTCACTGGCAAGCAATGCTTCTAGGCCTTTCGGGCAACTGGCAAACCACATGATCATCATTATTTTCCAATCCTGATACAGCTGAAGGGCCGGTATTCAGACAGCAAAACTCTCCAAATACAACCGGCTGATTACATACCGTAATTAAAACCCATTGCTTATAGACAAATAAAATCTTCGACAGCCGGGCCCAGTTTTGTTCAGATAGACCGGCTGTACGAAAAAAACTAACAGGCCACAGCTATTGAAGTAATTGGCAAAAGTGGCTCAGGAATGAGGAGTTCATGTCCTATGAGAAGACAAAAACGCGATTCATCCCACCGTGCATTCATCAAAGGTTACCAAGCTGGCATCAGCGGCAAAAACAAATCCACATGTCCCCATACAGAAGAAACATCCCTCGCCCAAGACTGGTTTAACGGCTGGCGCGAAGGTCGCGAAGATAACTGGAGTGGCTATAACGCACAAGCCTGCCAACAAAAAGTCATTAGTCTATAAAAGAAAAACACACTAACAATTTCTCCCATGGGGCTAGAGCCCCACTAAAGCCCGAAGGGCTTTGAAGCGGAGGAGGAGGCATAAGCCCCCCTCCGCTTCCACCCACACATTCACTCTCCACCACACAACCAGCTGTCACACAGCACATACCGGAGGCATATCCTGCCGATTTTCTGTGGATTGCACCAAATCAAGCAGTTCGCGTAATGCCACCGAAAACATGGCGAAGTCATAAACCGGAGCGGTGTGTAACTCTTTCATCATATCCTGCCAACGCTTGATCAACGGCGATTGGGCCGCTTTCCAGACATGAATCACATTATCGATATCTTCCATTTCAGCGATCTCTTTCAGTAACGTGCCAGCCAGAACGCGTCGCTGATTTTCAAGATCGTCAACAAAGGATTCCCGGGCAAAGTCTTCCCAACGACTGGCAGGTTCCAGGTGCACAATCTGATCCGCAAACCATTCCAGATCCAGCTCAACACTGAGCTTGTAATACAATTCAAGCACTAGCCCCACGGGTTTACCGCTACTGGCAGCCAGGTCAACAATGCCAAAACCAAAAAACAGGAAATTGGAACTGGACACCAACATTGCCACGTCTTCCTGAACGCCGGACTCCACTAACCGGGACACCTCCAGTTGCCATCCATTGCCCTCCCCCCGGGCAAACAGCGTGGGCAACAGCAATTGCAACTCGGCAAGTTTAGGCCCCAGGGTTCGCACCTCTTTCTGCGGGTTGAGACAGGATCGTCGGTTACGCAACACCCAACGGGAAGCCCTTCGGCCCAAACGCATCAGTGCGTAAAACAACTCAAACTGCACCTCTGACGGCACCTGGTAATCCAGCTGTTCTACACGCTGCCAGAAATACTTGAGGTGCAACATATCCCGCACCACCACATAGGCTCTCACCACATCGTCAACTGTGGCACCGGTCGAGGCTACCTGCCGTTGGAAATAGTTCACCCCCATCAGGTTGACCATTTCATTGACAACCTGGTTGGTGATAATTTCACGCCGCAGACTGTGGTGTGCCACTTGTTCTGGGTAATCCTTCAACAGGCGCTTTGGAAACGCGCCCTCGATGGCTTTGGCCACGTAGTTATCTTCTGCAGCATCAGATGCCAGTACTTCTTCCTTGATAAGAATTTTTGCGTAGGACACCAGCACCGACAGTTCCGGGTGGGTCAGCCCCGCTGAACGTTTCAACCGGTCCTTCAGGGTCTCGTCGTCGGGGAGAAATTCCAGAGCACGGTCAATCTTTCCCGCCGCCTCCCAGTCACTCAAGGTACGCCAGTATTCGGAAAAATTTGTCATGCAACGATAGTGTGCAAGGCTGATGGCCTGGGCCTGACGATAATTGTTGTTGAGCACCAGCTCCGCCACCTGATCCGTCATCTCCACCAACAATTGATTACGCTGCTTGGTGGTGAGGTCCTGGGACTGCACCAGCTCGTTGAGCAGAATTTTGATATTGACCTCATGGTCTGAACAATCAACTCCCCCCGCGTTGTCGATAAAATCGGTATTGCAGGCACCCCCATTGAGGGCGTACTCAATACGACCGCGCTGGGTTAGACCGAGGTTGCCACCTTCAGCGAACACTCGACAACGCAACTCCTTGCCATTGACTCGCACCGGGTCATTGGTGCGGTCGCCCGCCTCCTGGTGGCTTTCCGAGGACGCTTTGACGTAAGTGCCAATACCGCCATTCCAGATCAGATCGACTTCGGATTTGAGCAGCTCATGGATCAGTTCATTGGGTTTGAGTGAAGTTGCCTCAATGGCAAAACGCTCTCGAACCTCGTCGGAAAGCGGTACCGATTTGGCTGTCCGGGAAAATACACCACCACCCTTCGAAATCAGTTCCGGGTTGTAATCTTCCCAGCTTGACCGCTGCAAATTGAACAATCGTTGTCGCTCTCCAAAGCTGAGAGCGGCATCCGGGTTGGGGTCGAGAAATATATGCTGGTGATTAAACGCCGCAACCAGGCGAATATGCTCGGAACGCAGCATGCCGTTACCAAATACATCACCAGCCATATCACCGATACCCACAACCGTAAAATCCTCCTGTTGGGTATTGAGGCCCAGCTCCTGAAAATGTCTCTGCACGGAAACCCAGGCACCTCTGGCAGTAATGCCCATTTTTTTGTGGTCGTAACCAAACGATCCACCGGAGGCAAAGGCATCCCCCAACCAGTGCCCATACTCTAGTGAGAGATCATTGGCGTAATCAGAAAACGTTGCAGTACCTTTGTCTGCGGCGACCACCAGGTAGGGATCGTCGTAATCCCGACGCACCACACAAGGTGGCGAGACGACTTCACCAGCAACAATATTGTCAGTGATATCCAGCATGCCGCGAATAAACAGCCGATAACAGGCAATGCCCTCCTCCAGAAAAGCTTCGCGACTAGGGTTGCGTGGTAACTGTTTGGCAACAAAGCCACCCTTGGCGCCGGTGGGCACAATCACTGCGTTTTTTACCTGCTGGGCTTTGACCAGACCGAGCACTTCGGTACGGTAGTCCTCTAGCCGATCCGACCAGCGCAGCCCACCGCGAGCGACTTTACCCGATCGCAGGTGCACACCTTCCATGCGCGGGCTGTAGACAAAGATTTCAAACATTGGCCGCGGTTCCGGGGCATCGCTGATTTCACGGGGCGCGAGTTTCACCGAGATGTAAGGCTTGATGGAACCCTCGTCATCCAGCTGGAAGAAGTTGGTGCGCTTGGTGGCATTAATCAATTGCAGGTAGCTGCGCAGCACCCGGTCAGCGTTGAGGTTGCTTACCTGATCGAGCATATCGATGATTTTCTCATTCAGGCGCTCTGCCCGTCCGTACTCATCACCGTGAGATTCAAGTAATTTGGGGTCAAACAGGCAGCGGAACAGTGCCACCAGGTTGCGGGTCAACTCCAAGTTGGTCGCCAGTGTATCCGCGATGAAATCCTGGCTGAAATTACTGCCGAGCTGTTTCATGTAGCGACCATACAGCCGCAACAGCGCCACCGTACGCCAGTCCAGCCGTGCTCCCACCACCAGGTGGTTATAGCGATCATTTTCTGTCTGTCCCGACCACACGGCAGTGAACGCATCCTGAAAGGCATTACGCACCAGTGACACATCCACATCCACGTCCAGGGCAAACCTCAGGGTAAAATCATGCATCCAGATTTCACTACCCTGATGAGGGGAGATCTCATAAGGGTGCTCACCCAGCACACGAAAACCCAGGTTTTCCAGCATCGGTACCAGTTCCGATAATTCCAGCTGGTCGGCGCGGTGAAACAGCTTGAAACGCATCACGTTGCGCTCGGCACCAACCGGTTGATAAAAGCTGGTGGCTATCTGTCCTTCGCTGTCCAGATGGTGAAACAGGTCGATATCATGGATAGCCGAGCGGTGATCAAAGTGATCCCGGTAACTGGCGGAAAACGCATCGCGATAGGTGTCCACCATATTGCGGCCCAGCTCCTCGCCCCACTGTTCCAGCGCAGCCTCCTCCAACTCATCCCCCCAGTCCTGGGTAAGCGAGACTATATGGCGCTCCAGATCCCGCTGATTGACCTCTCGATACCGGTCCGATTCGATTCGCAATACAAACTGGGTCCGTGCCAGTGTGGACTCGGAGAAGCTGGTGTTGAATTCGCACTCGCTAGCTCCGAATTCCTCTTTGAGTACCGTTTCAATATGGGTGCGAATCGACGTTCGGTAAATGTCCCTGGGCATGTAAACCAGGCAGTTCACAAACTTTTCAAACGGGTCGACACGCACAAACAGTTTGACAATACGTCGCTCGTTGATTTGCCAGATGCCGACGAGCGTATTGAACAGCTCATCAGCCGAAGAGTGGAACAGCTCATCACGGGGATGAACTTCAATCAACTGTCGCATTGCCTTGAAGTCGTGGCTGCCCGGCAGGAACCCGGTGCGATCCAGAACCTGCTGTACCCGCTGCCGAATCAGAGGTATCTGGAAAGGGCTGTCATGGTAGACCGCCGACGTGTAGAGCCCCATAAACAGGTACTCGCCCACCACGTTTCCCTGGCGGTCAAAATGTTTCAATACGATAAAGTCAGCGTAGGCCTGTCGATGCACTTTTGAGCGACATGAGGACTTGGTAAAAGCCATGGGGGCATCGCCATCATAAAAAGCCTGTATACCGCCACTCATGGATGACAACGGTGTCTTCTCATCCCCCGGCTGATGCCGTCTGAAAATGCCTAACTGCTGACCTTCCTCAGCCTTGAGTGACGGGTTATTGCGGCCCTTCAGCAGTTTGAACTGCGCCACCCCGTGAAAAATAAAGGCCCCGTCGCGCAACCACTCCAGAAAGTTAGCCAACTCCAGGACTTCTTCTTCGGGAAGTCCGGCAGGGTTGGCGCGGACTTCAGCGATCACTTTGTTGATGCGCTCTGTCATGGGCAGAAAATCGTCTGTGACCACTTCCACATCAAGCAGAACGTCGGCAATTTCGTGTTCCAGGGTTTGCAGTGCTTCCCTGGAGGTGTGCAGATCGACATCAATAAAAATCAATGCCTCAGGGCGGCTGTTGGGGTCATCCGCATCTGCCAACAGATCGACCAGCTTGCCATTTTCATCACGCACTACATTCAGCAGGGTGCTCTTGATGACCTGGACGTCAATACCCACCCGGTTCAGCAGAATGCGTACGGAGTCCACCAGAAATGGCATGTCCCGCTGCAGAATAAAAATGGCCGTTGCGTCATTGACCCAGCCATCTTCTTCCAGAGACGGGTTGAACACTCGCACTTTTGAACGCTGCGGGTCCAGCTTGTTGGCAAAGAGGTAAAGACTGTGAACAAAACCCTCAATATCCTCAATACGTTCCTCGGCCAACTCTTCAATGGGAAAAAGGTCGAAGAGTTTGTGGGAAAAGGGCAACAGTTTTTTTGCCAACGCCGGTGAATAGTGCCGATGAAACAGCTCCTCTAACCGAGTGAAAAAATCACCCTGTGAAAGCACCTGCATTACTCCTCCCTAATTTCATTATTGTGCGGATAATTGCCAGTCATTATGGACTGACTTTCGTTATCACTGAACTTCATATGCTCCCTACAGTCTAGGTTAACTTCGCAGGAATGCTCCTGTTTGGGTTAACTGCT
>SBGI01000098.1 GCA_006227015.1 Gammaproteobacteria bacterium | reverse complement strand
TTCGAAGCAGGATTGTCCATGCGCTCAATATCTTTAATTGAGGGGAACAAGCAACAACCTACCATCACAACTATCGAAAACCTGTCTAAAGCGCTGGGGATGTCGATGGTTGAACTTATCCAAGAAGTTGAAGTCCACACGAATTAATGACATAGGTCCCTCAGAAGTAGCAGAGACCTATAAATCTTTTCCATGTAGTGTCAATGTCCGGGGTATAAAAGACATTACCTGTAGAACAATTACAAAATAATAACAGCAAGGCCAAGCGAGCCTGTACAACTGAAACGGCTCACTTAACTATAACTAAAAACTAGAGAGTTCTGATCTATTCCACCAACTGCGGTGGCACACCACCACAAACGGGATAGTGATTTACAGCCGGACTGAAACAGTCCGATCAAACCAACGAGAGGAGTCAATTATGTGGACCAAACCTGAATACAAAGATTTGCGTATTGGTTTTGAAGTGACCATGTATTTTGCAAATCGCTGATTGCACAATCCAGCAACAAGCAACAGCACCGCTCCCCGGCCTATGCCGGGGTAGCACTGTTTACAGCCTGGCTCCCGGACATCCCTACCGAGATGTTTATGGAGATACCAAAAAAAATTATGAGCCTGCATCCCCATGAAAATTCAGATTCTGGGTTCTGCCGCTGGAGGCGGATTCCCGCAGTGGAACTGTAACTGTCGCAATTGCCGAGGTGTGCGCGCCGGAACCATCCGAGCAAAAACCCGCACGCAGTCCTCCATTACCGTTAGCGCCAATGGCGTGGACTGGCTACTCTTCAACACCTCACCAGATATCCGCCAACAACTGGAAAGTTTTCCGCCACTCCAACCCGCCAGACAGGTGCGGGACACCGGCATCGCCGCCATCCTGCTGATGGACGCCCAGATTGATCACACTACCGGGCTACTGATGCTACGAGAGGGCTGCCCGCACGATATTTGGTGCACAGAAATGGTAGAGGGGGATCTGTCAGCAGGGTTTCCGGTTTTCAACATGCTGCAACACTGGAATGGCGGCAACCGGGTGCACCGCATCCCGGTCGGTGAGGATGACAACAGTTTTATCATCCCGACTTTACCTGAACTGCGCCTGACCGCCGTACCGCTGCTGAGCAATGCGCCACCTTACTCACCGCGCCGTGGCAATCCCCACCCCGGTGACAACATCGGCGTTCAGGTAGAGGATCTGCGCAGCGGCCACAAACTGTTCTACGCCCCCGGGCTGGGACAGATAGAACCCCACCTACGACCCTTTATGGAAAACGCAGACGTGCTATTGGTGGACGGCACCGTCTGGAGTGACGATGAACTGATTACCAATGAGATCAGCACCAAGCGGGGAGAGGAGATGGGCCACCTTGCGCTTTCCGGCGAAGGCGGCATGATCGAGTACCTGAACACCCTGAGGAAACCCCGCAAGGTGCTGATCCACATCAACAATACCAACCCGATTCTGGATGAAGATTCTTCAGAGCGGGCCGAGCTGGAAGCCCAGGGCATTGAAGTCTCCTTCGATGGCATGTCCATCGAGTGCTGACCCGACCACCGGTCGAACAGAGAACAGGTACCATGAACATGCAGAGCAGTGTACTCCCTCCCATGAGCCGCGATAAGTTTGAGCAGGCGCTGCGGAACAAGGGACGTCTTTACCACACCCAACACCCCTACCACATTGCCATGTACGAGGGAAAAAGCACCCCGGAGCAGATCCGAGGCTGGGTTGCCAACCGCTATTACTATCAGATCAATATCCCGCTCAAGGATGCCGCCATACTGGCCAATTGCCCTGATAGGGAAGTGCGCCGCCACTGGGTGCAGCGCATTCTCGACCACGACGGCTTTGGTGATAGCGCTGGTGGCGTCGAAGCCTGGCTACAATTGGGCGAGGCCGTCGGCCTTTCCCGGGAAGAGATTGTTTCCCAGGAACATGTACTACCCGGGGTGCGCTTCGCAGTGGATGCCTACGTCAACTTTGCCCGCCGAGCCACCTGGCAGGAGGCCGCCAGTTCCTCGCTGACAGAGCTGTTTGCCCCCACCATCCACCAGAACCGTCTCGACACTTGGCCAACGCACTACCCCTGGATCGATGAAAAAGGCTACCAGTATTTCCGCAACCGCCTCAGCGAGGCGCGCCGCGATGTCGCCCATGGCCTGGAAATCACCCTGGACCACTACACCACCCGCGAGCAGCAGGAACGCATGTTGGAAATTCTGCAATTCAAGCTCGACGTGCTGTGGACCATGCTCGACGCCATGACCATGGCCTATGAGCTGGACCGCGCGCCCTATCACACCGTCACCGACGAAAAGGTCTATCACCGGGGGCTGTTCAAATGACACAAACTGCTCACGGTATTTCAGCCAGCTCTATCCCCGCGCTCAACAGCCTGTTCCGCTTCCAGTGGGAACCGGCTCAGAACTGTCACGTACTGCTCTACCCGGAAGGCATGGTGCAGCTCAACCCCTCGGCGGGTGAAATTCTCGCTTTGGTAAATGGCAGTAACAGCGTCGCGGACATTACCGCCGAACTTCGGTCAAAGTTTCCCGAAGCCGGAGACATCAGCACCGATATTATTGAATTTCTGGAAAATGCCCATGAGCAACGCTGGATCACCCTGTAACGCCCAGCCTAGCCTGCCGGCGGGACTCACCGACGGCGCACAGGGAAAGCCCCACGGCCCACCCCTGTGGCTGCTGGCTGAACTGACCTACCGCTGCCCACTGCAGTGTCCCTACTGCTCAAATCCGCTGGATTTTTCCAGTCATAGCAATGAACTCAGCACCGAGCAGTGGCTGGAGGTGTTCCGCCAGGGGCGCGAACTGGGCGCGGTGCAGTTGGGCTTCTCCGGAGGAGAACCCCTGGCTCGCAAAGACCTGTTGCAACTGATAAACGGCGCCAGTGAACTCGGTTATTACACCAACCTGATCACCTCTGGCGTCGGCCTCAACGAACACAAGATTGCCGAATTCCGCCAGGCGGGACTCGACCACATCCAGGTCAGCTTCCAGGCCAGCGACGAATCGGTGAACAACATGCTGGCGGGGTCAAAAAAGGCCTTCGAGCATAAACTACGCATGGCCCGCGAGGTGAAAGTACAGGGCTACCCGATGGTGCTGAACTTTGTCACCCACCGCCACAATATCGACCAGATCGACCGCATCATCGAGCTCTGTGTAGAGTTGGAGGCGGATTACGTGGAACTGGCCACCTGTCAGTACTACGGCTGGGCTTTTGAGAATGTCGAACAATTGCTGCCGACCCGAGCCCAACTGGAGCGGGCCGAACGCATCACCAACGAATATCGGGAAAAACTGGCGGCCCAGAACCACCCCATCAAGCTGATTTTTGTCACTCCCGATTACTACGAGGAGCGCCCCAAGGGCTGTATGAACGGCTGGGGGCAGGTATTCCTCACGGTGACGCCCGATGGCACCGCCCTGCCCTGCCACAGTGCCCGGATGCTGCCACTGGAATTCCCCAACGTGGGAGACATGTCACTGCGGGACATCTGGGATAACAGCCCCGGCTTCAATCACTTCCGCGGCGACGACTGGATGAAGGAACCCTGTCGCAGCTGTGACGAGAAAGAAAAGGATTTTGGCGGCTGCCACTGCCAGGCCTACATGCTCACCGGCGACGCCCACAACGCCGACCCGGTGTGCGGCAAATCTCCCCACCACGACAAGATAGTGGCGGCGAGGCAAAAGGCGGAACAGGTCGTCGACGATCCATCACAGTTCCTCTACCGCAACGAGCGCAACTCGCGGATTATCGCCCGCGGCTGACTGACGGACCCCGGCGTCGGCAACGATTCATTGATCGTGAATGGTGCCCCGCACCGCAGAAAAGTAAATGCCCGGCAGACACAGCAGCGCGGCGATGGCAAAACAGTAGCTGATCGCCCGCTGTAGCGCGTCATAGTGTTCCGGCACAAGCTCCACCTGGCCAATCACCAGCGCGAACATCAACGCCACCAGAATCATGCTATTCATCTGTCCCAGCACCCGCATGGTGGCCACCAGCGCCGAAGCGGTACCGAAATGACGGCGCTCTACCGAACTCATAATGGCGTTGGTATTGGGTGAAGAAAACAGACTGAAGCCAAGACCGATCAGCAATAGCCCAACAGCCAACCAACCTGTACTGTCAGCACTGTCGAGACTGGCCAAGACCAGCAGGCCAATCCCAGCTGAACTCATCCCCAGCGAGGCGATCAGGCGAGGTTCCACCGTATCCGAGAGCCGACCAAACAGCGGCGACAGCAGTGCCATGGTCAACGGCTGGATCATCATAAACAGCCCGGCATGAGCTGGACTCATGCCCTTGAGGAATTGCAAGTACAGTCCCACCAACACCACCGTCGCGAAAGTGGCTGTGTACATGATGCAGGACGCCAAACTGGAGTGGCTGAAAACCCGATTGCTGAAGAACAGGCGAATATCCAGCAGCGGGTGGGCTGCGCGCCGGGAGTGTCGAACAAATAACAACAGGCAGACAATACCCACCGCCAGCGCGACAAAAGCGTAACCCTGGGGCAGACCCGCCGCGCCCACACACAAGCAGACAATCATCAGGCCGTAACAGAGCGCCCCTGTAACATCAAAAGCAGCATCCGCATCGCCCTTCCAGTCCACGCCCACCCTGAGGTAGGCAATCGACAACACCACTATCGACAACGGCAGGTGTAACAGGAAGCTGGCTCGCCAGCCGAAATGTTCTACCAGAAACCCGCCCGCAGCGGGGCCAAAGGTCAGCCCAAGATAGACCATCGATACCGTCATGCCGATGGCGCGGCCGCGCCGCTGTGGCGGAAATACCGAAGTGACGATGGCAATTTGTGTAGCGTACAGCATGGCAGCACTGACGCCCTGCAGGAAACGGGCACCGATCAACATCACGCCACTATTTGCCAAGGCAGCGAGCACAGAGGAAAAGATGACGCATACTGTCCCAAGCAGAAACACCCGCTTGCGGCCATACAGGTCCGCCAGGCGGCCGAACGCCAGCACGAACATAGCACTGGCCATCAAGTACACCATCGGCACCCAGCTCAACAGCACTGCGTCGATGTTTAGGGAGCGAGCAATACCCGGCAGTGCCACGTTCACCGCGGAGAGCATCATCGGGGTGGAAAAGGCATTGATCAGCACCATCAGGAATGCGGCGCGGCGCAGAGGCTCTTCAACGTCTTTTTCGCGAGAGAGACTAACCTCTTTATCGATGGCCGTTTGCCCCTTCAAGAATTGTCCCCTCAAAAAGTCCGGAAGCTCCGAAAAACTATACCACTTGAAGCGGGCGGTTAGGGCGCCCCCGAAAGTACCCGAATTAAAGTCCCCGGATTAATGATCCGCAGTTTTCAGGGGTTCCTGAATCAGGTAGGCGTATGAAAGGCGCTATCCTACCCAACCGGGACTGGTCACTGGCGGTATAACAGCCGACCGTCACAACCATTGAAAACCTGTCAAAAGCACGGGGAATTACGATGGTTGACTTTATTCAGGCTGTTGAAATAGAAGTTCATTGATGTCTTGTATGCCCGGATCAACGTCCGGGCAGAGATACCTATTTCACTGGGTTGCCCCCGGGTAATATCAGCCACCCTCCGTCGATTCAATTAACTCGTCCAGCAGGGCAATTACTCCCTGCTGCTGCAACAAAAGCGAATCCAGTAATGTGTGACCTCCCGCCTCGGATGCCATCGGTTCGAGCTTGTCCTTACGGCTATTAATCTGGTCGATACGCTCTTTAAGAATTTTATTCTGTTCTGTTAGCTGACTGATCTTGGGGGAGGCACCCGCACGATTCATGGAGTCTTTTTCACGCTTGGTGAACGACCCACCACACTGTGTACAGACGAAATCCCCTGTCTTTGACCCAAACAGAATTTCATCTGTAAAGTCAGGATGATCACAGGGCTTACCGCCCCAGGCCTCACGCAGGGCCTTAACCTCTTCATACTCCATTGTTCTTTACTCCAACTCTCTTATTATCCGGGTGAGGGGTAATGCCTCAGCCGTCATTAATTACCCTTGATTTGCCGGTATCACCGGAGCCTCAGGAAAGAATAATGTTACATGAATTATTTAATCTGTTCAGTTGGAGTACGGGTATAACTCAATTGATAGATCAGCCCCCCGGAGAAACGCCGCCACTAAACACATCCCAGAACTCCACCTTGGCATTGGTGCGAGGAAAGG
>SBGI01000113.1 GCA_006227015.1 Gammaproteobacteria bacterium | reverse complement strand
TGACGCCCCCGTACCGTCTGAAAGATGACGATGCCATTGATGGGCTCATCGGAGCCAGGCTATTGAGGGAGCAATGCAGACAGTGTAATCTTTCCAAAAAAAGGGTACAGATACAGTTTATATCAATTTGAACGGGTACAGATTTTGGACGCACCACGCTTTCAACTCCATCGCTACGAGCAGCTTGCCGAACAGCTGACCAGGGAGATCCAGGCAGGACGCTACAGTCCAGGAGAAAAAATTCCCGGAACGCGTGTGCTGGCGGAAACCCATGGTGTCAGCATCAATACTGTCCTCCAGGCGCAGAAGCTATTGGAAAACCAGGGCATGATCGAAGCGGTTCAGCGCTCCGGATTCTTTGTCAAATGGCGCGGCGAAGACGCCGCACAACTGGTAAAAAACCCTGCCAAGGCCACGTTGAAACCGATATTGGTGAAGCGCCAGCGACTGGCGCTGGATTTGATCCAGGCCACTGGCAGCAAGACCATGGTGCAACTGGGGGCGGCCCTACCCCACGAGAGCTACTTCCCCGGGCAGGAGCTGCAACGAATCGCCGCCCGAATCAGCCGAGCTGACGATACCGGCTTTATGCGCTACGAAGTCCCGCCCGGATTGCCATCACTCTGCGAATCCCTGGCGCTGCGGATGCTGAGCTACGGCTGTGAGGTGAGTGCCGCGGATATCCTCGTCACCAACGGCTGTCACGAAGCACTGATTATTGCCCTCAAGTGCGTGGCCGAACCCGGTGATGTGGTATTGCTGGAATCCCCCACCTACTATGGTTTGCTGCAGGTGATCGATACCCTGGGACTACGTGCGGTGGAAATCCCCTGCCACCCTGAGTCTGGCATGGACCTGGACAAGGTCGAGGACGCCTGCCAGCAGTGGGACGTCAAGGCCTGTATCGTTGTCAGCAACTTCAGCAATCCGCTGGGGAGCTGCCCAGACAACAACCAAAAGCAGGCGCTGCTGTCGCTGCTCAATAACTTCGATGTGCCGTTGGTGGAAGACGATATCTACGGTGACCTTGCCTTCGACGGTCATCGCCCAACCCCTTACAAACACTTCGACACGACTGGGGAGGTACTCTATTGCAGCTCCTTTTCCAAATCGGTTTCCCCCGGCCTGCGGGTCGGGTGGCTATCACCCGGTCGTTATACGGAGAAAGCCGCCTACCTGAAATTCACCCAGAATATTGCCAGCGCTACATTGAACCAACGGGTACTGGATGAATACCTACGCAATGGCGGCATGGACAGGCATGTCCGCAAAATACGCCGCCGTTATGCCGCGAATATAGGGCAATGCATTGACCTGATTAAAACGACGTTTCCACCCGGCACCCGAACCTCCCAACCCCGCGGCGGCTTTGTCTTGTGGGTGCAGTTGCCTGGGGAGTTCGATACCACCGAGCTTTACCAAAAAGCACTGGAACACAGGATCAGCATCGCCCCTGGGTATTTATTTTCCAGCGATCAAAGATTCAAAAACCATTTCCGAATAAACTGCGCATTGCCGTGGGAATCGATGCTGTCCCCAGCCTTGCACACACTGGGACGCTTATTGGATTGAGTGCGACAGGCAATACCATCACGGCAACTAAAGTCCAATTTGCATGCTTGGATAAGCAATCCAGTCACACCAGCCGCAGAGGTGCTTTGTGAGTTCCTATGACATTATCACCCTGGCAACGATCATGACCCTACTCGCCGCCATTCCCAGTAGCAGTGTCGCTCTGGTGGTGATACGTGCATCCACGATGGGTATCAAACAGGGTGTTATCACCTCTCTGGGTGTCGTTGCCGGCGACCTCGTTTTTGTAGCAATAGCACTGCTCGGCTTGAGCGCATTGTCGGAACAGCTAGGGGCCTTTTTTGTCGTGATCCGCTATCTGGCGGCGGGTTATCTTATCTGGTTTGGCCTTAACTTGATCAGGAACCACACCCACAGGATTCCCCAGAGGGAGCCGCGCCTTCCGGCAGACGGTGCGCGAGCCACATCAGCAAGCTTCCTGTCAGGATTTTTATTAACGCTGAGTGATATCAAGGCGGTCCTTTTCTACGCCAGTCTCTTTCCCGTGTTTATTGACCCCGTCACACTACGTAGCGCGGATATTGCCGCAATCTTTGGCATAACCCTATTCGCTGTCGGTGGCGTCAAGATTCTGTACGCAGTCTCCGCCAGCAAGGTGGTGAAGCTATCCAGCAGATTACGATTCCAAGCCAAAGCAAAACCGATAGCAGGCACCATAATGATAATTACGGGAGGCTATCTTTTCGTGAAAACCTGAGGGCTCAATGGGATCGCCCTAATTAAACATCCTTTGAGCCTGCGATATATTTCCTACGCGAGGCTATTTCCGAAGCGATTCTGCTGATCCGACTCGGCGATTACTTTTTCGAGCCAGTGAATTGGATAATATTGTTGGGGAATTCCCTGGATTCTACCTCCCGAGAAAACCGCTGGGCCACCTTCTGGATTTCCCGGCCAACATGAGCGTATTGCTTTGAGAAAGGCGGCCAGTAGTCTCCAAGACCCAAGGCATCGTTTATGACCAGCACCTGCCCATCGCAATCCGATCCGGCGCCAATGCCGATGGTCGGGATGGTTAATGTCTGGGTAATACTGTTAGCCAGGTCGTGGGGAACATGTTCGATCACCAACATAAAGGCGCCGGCTTGCTGAATCGCAGCCGCTTCCTTTTGAATTCGTAGCGCTTCCTCGGCGTTTCGCCCCACTTTGGCAAAGCTATTGGTGGTTTGTGGCAACAGGCCGGTATGTCCTACCACCGCAATACCCTCCTCCACCAGATACGAAATAATGTCGGTCTTGGGGCCTTCCAACTTGATGCTGTCCGCACCAGCAGCCAGCAGTCGTTTCGCGTTAGCCAATGCCAGCTCAGGTGTTTTGTCCGACTCGAAGGGCAGATCGCCAATAATATGAGTATTGGGTGCACCCCGGCGCACAGCACCTATGTGGTAAACCATATGCTCCACGGTCACCTGTCGGGTACTGTCAAACCCCATTTCCACCATGCCCACGGTATCACCCACCAAAATAATGGGGATGCCTGCCGCCTCAAGCTCCCTCGCCACTGGGCAGGTATAGGCCGTCAGCATGGTAATTGGCCTCGAACCTTTCATTTGCACAAAATCAGTTGCAGACAGTTTCATCGGTGCCCACTCCCATCAAGAAACGTTATCGGGTATTACACCGCAGAGATCATAATCGGGAATATCGTCCCATGGCAAAGTCGATGGCCTCCACCAGTCGGTCGCCACCCCAGAACATTTCATCACCGATCATAAAGGTGGGCGATCCGAAAATGCCCAGCTCCACAGCCTGACCAGTCTGGCCCCTGAACTTTTGCTTACTCTCCTCCGAGGCTGCACGGGTAATAACGCCCTCGCTATCCACATTCAGTTGGTGGAGGATTTCGCCGATGACAGTGGTATCCGCGATATTCTGGTCATGGACGAAGTTGGCCCGGTAAACCGCCTGGATAAACGCGGTTATCCATGGGGCGGTCTGGTTAAGGCAGGCTATGCGGCCTGCCAGTAGGCCGCTACGGGGAAACTGTGTGGGCTTATTAAAGGGGATGCCCTGTGCTGCGCACAGCCTTTCCATATCCCGCCACATGTATCGCCCTTTAGGGGGATAGAGATTGAAAGGCGAATCGTTCCAGCCTTGTTGCTTGAAAATCACGCCCAGCATAAAGGGCCGCCAGTGCAGCGAAATGTGGTTTGCCGCTGCCAATTGCATGGCCCGCAGCACCGCCGGATAACTGTAGGTGCTGGCAAAATCAAACCAGACGTGGATCGTCGTTGCCATGATTGCCTAAACCTCCTTAAACAATGAGCAAACATTGCGCCAATCAACCGTGGAATTCGCCCGTTAACACCGTCTTTGCCAGGCCGCTCAATATCACTCTGGAACCCGACAGTGCCATATCCACGACCCCGGTGCGGGCCGATGCCTGGTAACCCCGCAGCGTCCTGCGCCCGAGACGTTGCCCCCAATACACTGCCAGCAGGCAGTGGGCCGATCCGGTAATCGGGTCTTCCGGGATGCCGGCGGCGGGGGCAAAGAACCGGGAAACGCAATCCACGCCATCCTCATCCCCCGGCGCCGTGACGATCAGGCCACGAAAAGGTAATGTTTTCAGCAAGGCCAAGTCAGGCTGCAGTTGCCTCACATCATCAGCCTGCTTGAACACGACAAGCACATCTTCACCACCCCGGCCAATCCATTCCGCTTGAACGCCCAGAAGGCCTGCGATGCTCGCCTGCATGTCCGGGGGAAGCTCCACGGGTGAATCCGCAGGCAGTTCCAAGCTGATGACATGCTCGTTGCGGGTGGCCGAGAGCAGACCACTGCGAGTACGAAAATCAATCATGTCACGGCCAACCCCGCGCTGCCAAAGCACATGGGCAGTGGCCAGGGTGGCATGCCCACAAAGATTGACTTCACAACCGGGCGTAAACCAGCGAAGCACCCATTCGTTGGTTTGCAAATGCCAGGTAAATGCCGTTTCAGAAAGATTCATCTCCGCTGCCACATTTTGCATCCACTGCGGAGACTCCCTGCCGGTCAGAATGCAAACAGCGGCAGGATTGCCCGTGAACGGGCCACTAGTAAACGCATCGACAATGTAAAGGGGACAGGGCATATGAACTCCTGTGAAACAGTCGGAAAATTCTCAAAGCCACTGTAAACACCCCTTGCTTTTCGATACAGTTTCAAATTATTTTTATTGATACGGTACAGATCTCGTATTTAAAAAGCTGTACCGATAAAAGCAGGTTCAAACTGTACTGGTTAATCGCTATTGGAAAGCCCACAAATGGAAACGCTGTATCAACAGGTTGCCGATGAACTAAAGGCGGGTATCGAGCGGGGCGTCTACCAGCCCGGCGACAGGCTCCCTGGGGTCCGCACCCTCAGCAAGCAACGTAACGTCAGTATCGCGACGGTCATCACTGCCTACCGCCACCTGGAAGATGCCGGCCTGATCGAGGCGCGCAACCGCTCAGGGTATTATCTGCGGGAAAAATCCCAGCCACTGGCCCCGGAGCCGTTGACATCCAGACCACCCAACAAGCCTGTGCCTGTCAACGGGCAGGCCCTGGTGCTTAATATGGGCAAGGCATCCCATGACCCGTCGGTGATACAGCTGGGAGCTGTGGTACCCGACGCCTCGTTCCTGCCGGTTCGCGCCATTGAACGGGCCATCACCCAGGCCGCCAGGTTCCACCGGGACAATGTTGCCGCCTACGAATTTCCTCCCGGCCTGCCCGCCTTGCGCCGACAGATTGCCCGGCGCATGGTGGAGGCGGGCTGCCCCGTCCACCCCGACGAGATCGTCATCACCAATGGCTGCCAGGAAGCCCTCTCCCTGGCGCTACGGGCAGTCACCAAGCCCGGCGATGTGGTGGCCGTTGAATCACCGACCTTCTACGGGCTGCTTCAGGTCATCGACAACCTCGGCCTGAAAGCCCTGGAAATTCCCACCCATCCACGTACCGGTATTTCCCTGGAGGCCCTTGAGCTTGCCCTGGAACAGTGGCCCATCAAGGCCTGCACGGTGACACCCAACTTCAGCAATCCCCTGGGGAGTTGCATGCCGGACGACCACAAGGCCAGGTTGGTGGAGCTGCTGGCGAGCCGTAACATTCCCCTGGTGGAAGATGATGTCTATGGCGACCTCGGGTTCAGTACCGGGAGACCGTCTATTTGCAAGGCGCTATCGCAAGCCGGAGATGTGCTGTATTGCGGCTCATTTTCCAAGACCCTGGCGCCGGGGCTGCGCATCGGCTGGATCGTACCGGGACGCCACCAGCAACAGGTGGAGTACATGAAATATGTGTTGAACCTTGCCACACCCACGATCCCCCAGCTCGCAGTCGCCTCACTGCTGGAGGGCGGCCAGTACGAACGCCATTTGCGCAAGGTGAAAAACGACTATGCTCTCGCCGTTTCCCGTATGTCGGGCACCGTCATGGCGCTGTTCCCCGAAGGTACCCGCATCACACGACCGGAAGGCGGGTTTGTCATCTGGGTGGAGCTGCCCAAAGACGTCAACAGCCTCGAACTGGCCCGGCAGGCCATGGCCCGTGGTATCAGTATCGCGCCGGGCCCCATCTTCTCTGCAAACAGGAAATACCAAAATTTTGTTCGTCTTTCCTGTGCCTGCCGCTGGGATGAAACAGCGATGAAGGCCCTGTCCACCCTTGCGGTGTTAGTGACGCGAAAAGACGTTAATAACATCTAGCCAAGGACGACGTTGTGCACGGCTAAATCGGTACAACAGGCACCAGCCTTCATCAGGAATGCCCCTATCTGTTATGCATAACAGTAAATTTCTTTACAACGGTGTACT
>SBGI01000266.1 GCA_006227015.1 Gammaproteobacteria bacterium | reverse complement strand
GCACCCGCAAAAAACAGTATAGCTACCTGACCAGCTATAGCTGGGATGATCAGAATCAGCGTCTGTCACTGCTGGTCGAGCGGGAAACCGAGCAGTTCTCCCAGCGTGGCCCGGTCTTCTGGTGGGGCGATCCGAATCAGGATCGTGACCGAGAAACCAATGCCGTGGCTCTGGAGTACCGGGTCGTACTGTGGGAAGACCTGACACTGGGTGCCAGCCTGCGCCACGACGACAACACGGAATTTGATGATGCTTATACTCGCCGTTTTGATGCCAGTTACCTGATCCCTGAAACCGGCACCCGCCTGCGTGCTACCTGGGGTACGGCAGTGAAAAATCCTACCTTCTCAGAGCGTTATGGGTACTTCACCTCCTTCGTAGGAAATCCTGACCTGAGACCCGAGAAGTCGACCAGCTGGGATGTGGGAATCGACCAGGCGCTGTTCAATGAGCGACTCCAGCTTGGCCTGACCTATTTCAAGGCACGCCTTGAAAACGAGATTGACGGCTTTGTCTTTGATCCAACGATCCCCCCGTTTGGTGCATACACGGCGGAAAACGTTTCTGGCACCAGCGACCGTGAGGGAGTGGAATTGAGCGCACGAGTCACACTGTCGCCCAGTGTGACGCTCAAGGGCAGTTACACTTATACCGATGCCACGGAGCCAGATGGCACTGGCCGTGAGGTGGACGAACTGCGCCGCCCCCGCCACTTGGGTGGTGCCACCCTGCAGTGGGAGCCGACCGCTAAATGGTCACTGGCATTGAATGCACAGTACAACGGCCATCAGGATGATGTCTTCTTCCCCCCCTGGCCCAATCCCGAGCAAACGGTAAACCTGGACTCATTCACCTTGGTCAACCTGAGTGCCAGCTATCGCCTCACACCCGCGCTGACGGTATACAGCCGCTTGGAAAATGTCCTGAATGATAATTATGAAGAGGTTTATGGTTTCGAGTCCCTGGGTTTTGGCGCCATGGTGGGTATTCGCTATAGTTTTGCCCAGTAGTATCAATATCGCCTGTGTGTTGAAAAGGAGCGCGCTGTGACTGATGACCATATTGCTGAAAGAACCCGGGTATTGCTGTCCTGGAGTAGCGGCAAGGATTCTGCCTGGGCGCTCTATCAGTTACAGCAGGACCCGGCCGTGGAAGTGGTTGGATTGATGACCACTTATAATCAGGCATTTGAGCGTTCGGCGATTCACGGGGTTCGCCTGGAACTGGTTCGCGCCCAGGCAGAGGCGGCAGGGTTGCCGCTGATCGAGATACCGCTGCCCTGGCCCTGCAGTAATCAGCAGTATGAGGCGGCGATGACCGATGCACTGGATCAGGCGCGCAAACAACTGTCCCCGGATGCAGTGGCATTCGGCGACCTGTTTCTGGAGGATATTCGCGCCTACCGCGAAAGCAGAATGGCCGATACCGGCCTGGACCTGCTGTTTCCGATCTGGGGCATTCCCACGGACCAGCTTTCCCGCGATATGGTGGCCGGTGGTCTCAAGGCCTACCTGACCTGCCTGGACCCGAAACAGATGCCGGAAAACCTGGCAGGGGCGCTGTTCAGTGATGACTTCCTCAACCGCTTGCCGAAGGACGTTGACCCCTGTGGCGAGAACGGTGAGTTTCACAGCTTTGCCTGGAGCGGACCCATGTTTAAAAAGCCAGTTCAGGTCGAGGTGGGCGAGACCGTGACCCGGGATGGCTTCGTGTATACCGACCTGTTGTCAGTTGCCGGTCAGGATGCAGCGCGTTGAGGATTGTTTCCCTGCTGCCCAGTGCCACGGAAATCATCTGTGGCCTGGGGTTGCGCCACCAGCTGGTGGGTGTCACCCACGAATGTGACTATCCCCCCGATGTGGTCGGCCTGCCCATTGTCACTTCATCCCGCATTCCCAAGGGATTGAGCAGCGCAGAGATCGATGCGCAGGTTAATGGCCAGCTGGATACGGACAGCGCACTGTACAGCCTCGATAAACACAGGCTGGAACACTTGCAGCCGGACCTCATTGTCACCCAGGCATTGTGCGATGTCTGTGCCGTCTCTGCCGACGAGGTCAATGCCATCTCCTGCCAGCTGCCGGGTGATGTCAGGGTGGTCAATCTTGAACCGAGTTGCCTCAAGGATGTGCTGGATACCGTGTTGTTAGTGGGAGAGGCCGCCGGTTGTGTCGAAACCGCTCAGCAGTATCATGGCTATCTTGATCAACGGGTGGCTGCCGTGGCACAGCGTTCCCAGCGCCTCGGAGACAGGCCGCGCCCGCGGGTAGCGATTCTGGAGTGGATTGACCCGCTTTTTGACGGTGGGCACTGGTACCCGGAACTGATCGGATTGGCGGGCGGTACGCCCTGTTTCGGTGATCGTCACGGACCTTCACGAAGACGTAACTGGTCAGATCTGGTGGCCGCTGCACCGGATGTACTGCTGGTATCTCTCTGTGGGTTTGACCTGCAGCGTACTGCACAGGATATCCCTTTGCTGACAAACCAGCCTGACTACGGCATGCTGCCAGCTGCAAAAACTGGGCAGGTATTTGCCGTGGATGGCAACCGGTATTTCAGCCGCCCAGGCCCCAGCTTGGTGGACAGCCTGGAAATACTGGCTAACCTGTTGCACCCTGATATTCACCCGTTGCCAAGTGGCCTGGCGCCAGCAATGCATGTCTCCACCGAGGAATGGTCATGACCGACAAGCATAAAAACAAGATGCAGAAGCTGAAAGAAAAAGTGGATGCTGGCATCGCTGCGGCGGATCAAGAGCGCGGTGTCATGATCGTGCTGACCGGCGATGGCAAGGGCAAATCCAGCTCGGCATTCGGCATGGTGATGCGCGCCCTGGGTTACCACTACAAGGTGGGGGTGGTGCAGTTTATTAAGGGAGAACAGCTTTCCGGTGAGGAGTTGTACCTGCGGGATCAGTGTCCGGACGTGGATTTTTACCAGATGGGTACTGGATTCACCTGGAATACCCAGGACCGTCAGGGTGACATTGAGGCCGCACAAACCACCTGGGCGGTGGCCAAAAAAATGCTGACAGATGACAGTTACCACCTGGTGGTACTGGATGAACTCACCTACATGCTGAGCTTCGATTATCTCGATGAAAGTGACGTGTTGACCACTCTGAAGAACCGTCCGGCCAACCAGAGCGTAGTGGTGACCGGACGCGGCGGAGGTTCTGCACTGCAGGAGATTGCCGATACGGTTTCAGAAATTCGCGAAATCAAACACGCCTACCGGGCCGGCATCAAAGCCCGTCGCGGCGTGGATTTCTGATTGCCCAGGTTGCCGTTGATTCATGCATAGGCTGTCTCCCCAAACGTTTCTGATTAGCGTGTGGTTATTGCTGCTCGCTGCGGTCGTGCTGGGGTTGCTGAGTGGTCCTGTGAGCATCGCTCCCGACAAACTGCTGGAATTGTTTTCCCCGCGTCAGGATATGGACGTGCGTATCCTGCACGACCTCCGCTTGCCCCGGGTGTTACTGGCGATGCTGGCCGGAGCGTGTCTGGCCAGTTGTGGTGCTGTGATGCAGGGGCTGTTTCGCAACCCGCTGGCAGACCCGTCCCTGATCGGCGTTTCCAGTGGTGCGTCTCTGGGTGCCAGTGCAGTCATCTTCTTTGGTGGTGTCGGTTTCCTTAGTGGCATTTTTGAACTCACGGCAATTGCCTTTGGCGCTTTCATTGGTGGCCTTTTGGCGACCGCGCTGGTGTATCGACTGGCATCCACCATTACCGGGACGTCTGTTTCCACCATGCTGCTCGCGGGAATTGCCATCACTGCGTTGTCCGGTGCGGGAACCAGCTTGTTCGGTTTTTTTGCCGATAATGAAATGCTGCGGCGCATCAGCCTCTGGCAGATGGGCAACCTGGATAGCGCCAACTGGAGCAGAGTGGCAATCATTGCGGTGGTGGTGCTGCCGCTGATGGTGTTGCTGCCCAGGGAGGGCAAGGCACTGAATGCCATCCTGCTGGGAGAGTCAGAAGCCCGCCACCTGGGTATCGCGGTGGAGTCCCTGAAACGACGCCTGATTCTGCTGACGGCCTTGGGCGTCGGTGTGGCCGTGGCCGTGTCCGGCGTGGTTGTTTTTGTAGGACTGATTGTGCCGCACCTGGTGAGATTAATGATCGGGCCCGACCATCGCTACTTGATTCCCGGGTCGGCCATTCTTGGGGCGGTGCTGCTGTTGCTCGCTGATACCGGGGCGCGCTCATTGATGGCGCCTGCAGAATTGCCCACGGGGGTGGTGACGGCCCTTTTGGGCGCACCATTCTTTGTGGCGTTGCTGCTACAGCAACGCCGCAAGGTGCTGGAGTAACACAATGCTGGTGGCCCGCAACCTGTCCCTCAACGTCTCTGGGTTTTCCCTGCTTCGAAATATCGATCTGCAAGTGGAGCCGGGCAAGGTGACCGCCGTCATCGGAGCCAATGGTGCCGGCAAAACCAGCCTGTTGCGTTTGCTGACCGGTGAGCAGAAGGCCAGCGATGGCGAGGTGATTTTTAATGGGCGGGCGATCGGTGACTGGCAGCCGCAGCACCTGGCCAGGATGATGGCCGTGTTGCCCCAGCATTCCCGGCTGGATTTTCCCTTTACCGCGAGAGAGGTGGTCACCCTGGGTCGTATTCCCCATGCCTCGGGGTTGGTGCGCGATGCGCAGATCGTCAATGAAGCCTTGCAGGCAGTGGATGGCGGCTACCTGGACAAGCGTTATTACACGCAGATGTCCGGTGGGGAAAAACAGCGCGTGCAACTGGCGCGGGTGCTGGCCCAGATCTGGGAGCCGGCTAACGACGGTCAGCGAATCCTGATGCTGGATGAACCCACATCGGCATTCGATCTTGCCCACCAGCAATTGA
The DNA here is from genome assembly GCA_006227015.1 of Gammaproteobacteria bacterium. The sequence continues at coordinate 1,532 of SBGI01000266.1, read as the reverse complement.
CCCTGGCCATCATGCGCAGCCTGGCAGAACAGGGCGTGGGTGTGCTGGTGGTGATTCATGACCTCAATCTGGCAGCGCGCTGTGCCGACCAGTTGCTGGTGTTGAGCTGCGGAGAGATTGCCGCCAGTGGCGAACCGGGTGATGTCCTGACTCCGGAATTGATCCGCGATGTTTTTCATGTCGAGGCGACCATTGCCGTTAACCCGCTGACCGGCACGCCCATGGTGCTTGCCTGAGATGATGCGATCATGGGCATTACTGGTTCTGATTGTTGTGAACCAGGCTCTGGCTGGCCCGACAGTTGTGGACGATCTGGGCAATCAAATCACCCTGCAACAGCCGGCAACCCGTATCATCAGTTTGGCACCCCACCTGACCGAAATTGTGTACGCCCTGGGCGGGGGTGAACAGATGACTGCCACCGTGGCTTGGAGCGATTTCCCCGAGGAAGCGAAGGCGTTGCCGGTGGTGGCGTCCAATAACAAAATCAATTACGAGGCCCTGCTGGGCTATCAGCCTGACCTGGTGCTGGCCTGGCTGAGTGGTAATGGCGAGGGCATTATCGGCCGACTCAGATCACTGGGCCTGAATGTCTATGTGAACAAGCCGCGACACCTGGACGACATCCCAGCCACCCTGGAAAAACTGGGAGTGTTGCTGGGGCGTGAAGAACAGGCACAGCGAGCCATTGGCGAATTTCAGGGGACCCTTGGCAAGCTCCGCAGTCAGTATGGACAGTCCCGAGAGATGTCGGTGTATTACCAGATCTGGCAGTCCCCGCTGATGACATTTGGTGGCAGTCACCTGGTCTCGGACGTTATGAAGCTGTGTGGTGGCAATAACGTGTTTGCGCAAACACCGGGGTTGGTGCCAAAGCTGGGCGTAGAGTCGGTGCTGGCGGTCAACCCAGATGTCATTATCATCGGTCAGTACACGGCACTTGAGGCGGCCTATGCCCACTGGCAACAGTGGCCGCAATTAACCGCTGTGAAAAACGGGCATATATATAACGTGGACCCCTACCTGCTGCACCGCCACACCCCTCGCATTGTTCAGGGGGCAAAACAGTTGTGCGAAGCTATCCAGCGAAGCCGCATCAACCCGTAATAAAAAAGCCGCCTTGCGGCGGCTTTTTTATTGATCAGATAGTTGAACATGGCATTACAGATCGTAGCCGCGTTCGTCGTGTTGTGAGAGGTCGAGCCCCTGGGTTTCCTGCTCATCGTCAACACGCAAGCCAACCATCACATCAACCAGTTTCAGAATCACGAATGTGACCACCGCGGTGTAAACAAGGGTACTCAGCACGCCAATGACCTGAACCTTGAATTGAGAGGCCATGGTCACGCCCTCGGCATAACCCTGACCGCTGAACACGCCCAGCTCTGCAGAAGCGAAAATGCCGGCCAGTAGTGTGCCGAGAATGCCGCCCATGCCGTGCACGGGGAAGACGTCAAGAGAGTCATCAATTTTGAACTTCAGTTTCACCAGTTGGGTGGCGAAATAGCAGATAATCCCGGCGCTAAAACCGA
>SBGI01000199.1 GCA_006227015.1 Gammaproteobacteria bacterium | reverse complement strand
GCCAGATGCTCTTGTGAATAACCCTTCGACTGCCTGATTTCTTTTAGAACTCGTGAAAACGTCATTCTTGCTGTCACTTTCCTGTTCCTCTTTTATAGTTATCTTTTTAGGGATATTTCTGTTATTTATTGTTTTTTCAGGGTGAGACTGTTCCTTTGGTGTTGTATAGATAAAAGACATGCCCCCTGAGTTGCCTGTATTGCTTACAAATTTTCTTATTAGATGTTGCGGGGCGTTCTCTCACTTTTTAATGCACCCCATTTTTAGAAGATTCTGCACCCAGATAGGGTAGGTTTCATCAGTAATACCCCCAACATGACTAAGGATTTTCCTGAAGTGTTTATCAGGGTTTAGACTAGGTCCGTAGAAAAGTCCAGATTTGCTTCTTTCCAGAGTGTTTGTGGTCGATAGTATGGTTCTATGTGATTCAAATCGGCTATTGGGAGGAAAAAGATAGAAAACGGCCATTCTGCATTTGGTCGTTAGGCGAGGATGTTGGGCTAAAGGGGGGCGGAGACGCTTATATCAAGCGTCAATTAGGCCATGTCGGATGGCAAGGCGTGCAAGTTCTGCCGAGTTAGAGACATTGAGCTTCTGTTTGATATTGGTATGGTGGGTGCCGACAGTTTTCGGACTCAGGTTAAAGATCTCAGCAATGTCATTGACCGTCTTGCCCTCAGCGAGCAGTCTGAAGATTTCAAACTCCCGTTGGCTGAGATTCTCCAGCACGTTTGTCATGCCATTCAGCTTCATCACTGCGATCTGTTGGGCAATGTTGGAACTGAGGTAGATTTTCCCTTCCGACACCTCGTGAAGTGCTTTGTACATTTCTTCCGGGGCACTTCTCTTGGGGATAAAACCCTTGGCACCGGCCTTTAACGCCTGGTTGGTGAAAACGCTGTCTTCGTAAACACTCAGAACCAGGATCTTGGCCTTGGGGTCATAACAGATGATTTTTTCAATGGCCCCGAGCCCGCCAATACCCGGCATGGAAATATCCATCACGACCACATCGGGGTGATGTTTTTTGTAGAGGCAGGTGGCCAGCTCACCATTGTCTGCCTCCAATACCTCCCTAATGCCTTCGCCATCTTCAAGGAGACGGCGGAAGCCGGCCCTGACCAGTTCGTGGTCGTCAACCAGTAATACGGTGAGGTTGGCAAAGCTCATAGCACGTGCTCCGCTTCGAGGGGTATTTTTACCTTTATTTTAACGCCATCGCCAGGCTTGCTGATCAGCTGGAAGTCGCCTCGCAGGTTTTGTGTCCTTTCCTGTATGCCAAGGATGCCAAAGTCTACGTCAGAGTAGAAATCCTTGACCTGCATCCCTTTGCCGTTGTCGTGAACATCCAGGTACAACTTTTTCTCATTGTGAACGTGGGCGACGGACACAGTAATTCTTGAGCAATCTGCATGCCGTACGGCATTGGTGATGGATTCCTGGATGATACGGAAGATGGTCATATTGATCTCTTCATCCAGGTTGTCCAGGCTGCCGGCGAGTTCCAGGTGAAATGTGATATTCGGCTGCCGTTCCTGCCAGGTTTCGATGGTGTCTTGCAGGGTTAACACCAAGCCCAGGTCGTCCAGTGACGTGGGGCGCAATCTCGCCAGCATATGGTGAACCACATCGTAAATATGACTGGCCACGTCAATGATGGCCTGGGCGCTATTGTTGATTTTTGAGTCGGATGTACTGATGCGGTTTCTTATCAGCACGGCATCCGTTTTGATCGCTGTCAGGCACTGCCCAAGCTCATCGTGTAACTCCCGGGCAAGGTTGCGGCGTTCGTTTTCCTGAACATTTGAAATGTGCTGTGTAAGCAAACGGGATTCATGCAGCTGTCGTTTTGCCAGTTCGGCCTGTTTGTGTTCAGTCACGTCCCGCAGTGTGCATATAAAGCCAATGGACTTGTCTTCCGCATTGGCCAGAGGCGAGATGGACAGCAACATAGATGTGGTGCACTGGTCATCCTGGCCTAGAGTGATTTCCAGGTTATCGACAGTTTCATTTTTTTCGATAATGGTAATGATCCGTTCTTCGTAACCCCCGAGCTTCAGGTTGAGAAATGATTTGCCATTCAGCTCGGAAGCCAGCTCCGGGAACATCTGTTTGGCGGCTCTGTTACAGAACGTGATTCTTCCATTATGGTCCAGCGAGACAATGGCATCACTGGACTGTTTGACCAGCGTAGCCATGCGCTGGTTTTCTTCGATGCTCCCCTGCAGCGCTTCAACCATGCTGTTGAACGCATCGCTGATATTGTTCATTTCCTTCATGGAGAATTTGGGCAGGCGAACACTCAGGTTTCCTTTACCGAAGCCTGCCAGTGCATTGGAGATATATTCCAGTGGTCGCAGCAGTCGGTTGATGCCCACATAGAGAATTAGAAGAATAAAAAGCGACAGTGCTGCGCCAAACGTTACCAGTGCGCGGATATCCAGCCAACGCTCACTGATTTCCTGAATGGGTTCTGCGTGTATCACCAGCATGCCGCCGGCAAAACGAGTGACAAGCGGCTTGATGGTGGGGGAGAGCATCTTGATAAACAGGTCAGGGGGTCTGGTCAGGTTGTCCGTGTTTGGCCCCCCGGCATACAGCAGCTGGCCATTTCGATACACCATGATATAGAGGCCGCGAATTTCACTCATCACCTTGACCAGGTCTCCCATGCGCTGGTGGGCTGTCGGGGAGTTTCTTGAAGGCGTGGGTGGCATGGCTACGGTCAACAGGTGAGCCGCGGCTGTCATGGCACTTTCCACTTTAGTGTGTACGGACTGGCGCGCGTTGGTAATCAGAATGCCGGTAGTCGTTATTAAGGTAATTATTAATAACATGGCAAAGAAAAGGTAAATTTTAAGTCTGAGGCTCATATTTTTATCGTCGGTAGTAAAGCCCTGAAGGTTCTCAGCATATCGCGATTTGGGGTTGTAGCCTAGAGCTGTCCTTATCTCCGGACCGTGGCCTGCTACTTTCGAGCCCGCTCTTCGAGGTTGGACAATTGTTTTACCCGCAGTCCGTTGTGCGGGTTGTACCGGTTATGAACTGACGCTGGCGGTCATTGGCTCGACAAACTTGACCGGCCTGACGGATGACTTCTTGTTGGCGACCATTGCCGGGGCGCATTGCTTGTCATCGTTGATGATGACAATGCATTCAAGGCACTGGATGCACTCGTTGTAATCGATGTTGCCTTCCCGATCGATGGCGTTGATGCCGCAGCGGTGTCGGCAAACCTGGCAGGGAGAGCCGCACTCCCGTCGGCGATTGAGCCATTCAAAAATGTGGAACTTGCCGACAATCGCCAGCCCGGCACCCAGTGGGCAGATAAAACGGCAATAAAACTTGTGGATAAACATACCGGCCAGCAACAGTAGCAGGGCATAGGCCACAAATGGCCAGGACCGTATGAAATAGAAGGTCATGGAGGTCTTGAAAGGTTCTACTTCAGAGAGTTGTTCGGTAAGCGCCGAGGAATAAAATGCTGAAGCGATCAGCGCAATGAAAATCACGTACTTGAATTTGATCAGGGTGGTGTTGAGTCTTGGTGAGATGCGTATTTGCTTCAGTTTTAACTTTGTACCTAACCAGGCGGCCATTTCCTGAAGTGCGCCAAACGGGCATAGCCAGCCGCAGAACAGACCTCTGCCCCATAGCACCAGGCTGACAACGGTGAAGACCCACAGAATGAAAATAATAGGATCAAGCAGGAAGAACTCGAGATTGAAACCACGCCAGGTTTCCAGCAACAGGGTGTATATGTTGATAACCGAAAGCTGGCCTTGGGCGTAGAAGCCAATAAAAAAGAGTGTGAAAAAAAGGAAGCCCCAGCGGAATCGCTGAAAGGTCACAGTCTGTTTGCTGGCTGCCTGCTGTTTGATAAAGATGATGGTGAGCAGCACCAGTGACACAATCAGGATGGCGATATCGACACTGCGGTTCTTCCAGATACCTTTCCATATCGCCTCCTCAGTTTCGACGGTGTCTTCGGGTAATAACTCAAACAGGTTTTCGGGAAGGGCGTAGCTGTCCTGGAACCTTGCCTCCAGGTATCTACCGTTGGGCAGTAGCAGGTCCATATTGAGGGTGAACTGCATGGGTTTGTTGGGTTGAAGCCCGAAGGAGGCGGGAATTTTAAAGATATGAACATTGTTTATGCCGGCATTCATCTGTGCTTGCGCGATGAAAGACCGGTCAAAGAAATCCATATCTAACAGGGGAATACGCAACCCTTGCTGCTCGATAAACAGCTTTTTGGCTTCCGTGTTTGGAATAAAGTCGACGCCCAGGTAGTCATAAAAGCCGTCTGCAAAAACGACAATGGCCTGTTCCCCCGGGCGGAGTGCTTTTTTCAGGCTCTTAAAGCTGGCTTCGCCAAGCAGATTTTTGCCGATCAGGGGTGAGTTCAGATAGCCGTAATGGAAATTAAGGTCTGCGTCGGGATTGCTGAGATCAATGTTGGGGTCCGCGTAATGTTTTAGTGGCAGGCCGGTTGCCCTTTCCACTTTGTGTCGGGTAATGGTCCATTTCTGGATGAGGCTCTGATCAAGCAATGCCCGCCAGGTCATCGGGGTATAGACGTCTTCCTTGGCCACAACTCGTTGTTGTTGGTAGGCCGCTATTTTTTGGCGAGCCACGTGCAATGCGGAAGACAGCACCGTTTTATTGACCACGGCGAGCGAGATAGTTGCCTTGCTGATCCCGTCAAATTGTGCGGTGCCATTAACGACTTCCTTGGCACCTTCACCGGGATGGCCTTTACTGCCATTGTCGATAATGATTCTGGTGTTTATACCAAGGCCCTTATATTGATTGACGAAGCGCTGCATAGCGCCAACCAGGTCGTGGTTAAACATCGGTTCGTGATGTTCCAGTACCTTGACCCCCTGAAACGTGCCGCTGGTATCGATGCCGATGAGCAGGTTAACCGGCTTGCCCGCAAAGCCTCGCAGGTCGACCAGGTCGGTGGACTGGAAGGCATATCCCAGCAACTGGTCGTCGTTGTATACCGGCCAGGCCGCTACATCCGAGAGTTTGTCTCCAACGCTAACGGCGTCATCAAACAGGTTTGGGATTAGTGACTGGATAAGTTGATCTGTTTTGTTTTCAGAGGCAGAGCAGAAGCTGGTTGTAGCAATCAAGAGCAGCAGACACCAGACGAACCTGATGTAACTGACGGTTTTCACGCTCTTGAACGGCCTGGTTATTGACATTGTCTGGGATCAGTATCTTGTCTGGAAAAATGCAGCTTGTGCGTTATTTGTCGGGAGTGTCAGGGTTACTGCCATGACCGTCGGGTCTGTCGTCAGGTAGTCCTTTTTTCATCATGGCTTCTTGCCCCTCTTTTTGTCCCGCTTGGTCCTGCTGTCTGTCGTCAGAAATTGCTTTTTCATTGTGTTTCTGTTGTTCAGCCGCGTTGTTGTGATCTTTGTGAATGGGTTCTGGTTCTCCAGGCACTATCTCAATACTTGGCACGGTCATGCCATAAGCCAGAGTGCCTGAGACCAAGATTAACAGGCTGGCCGACAATCGAAGGTGTATGGGGCTTGATCTTGGCATGAGCTGATCTTGTTTGTCGTTATGGTTTTTATGGTTTGGGGGTATTAGGCGACTTTCTGATGTGCTGTCAGTTCATCGATTGAAGTAGTGCCCTGGGCAAAGCTTTAACCACAAGGCTAAGTGCCAACTTCTAAAGTGCCAACGCCACTGCCAAATAAAGCTTTGCAGCCTATCCCCTATGTAACCTGCCTTTTATCTTTATATAGTCTCCAGCCTTTAATTATAGGGAATTCACGCAAGAAACTGTCCATGAAGAATAGTTCATAGCGATTGGAGCCCATCGGTGTTTTAGTTTCGATGCTGGATAGAGCCTTGTTGTTCCTCTGCTTGTGGAGGAGCGGGCTCTGCTCACTATTTACGCTAAAAACAACTTTGGGGTGAGTCCAATGAAAAACACGAAAAAGGCTGCAGTACTTCGTATTGCAACGCTGGCTGCTGCAATGTCCACTGTGGGCGTGGCGCAGTCAGTTCTGGCCGAAGAGGCGGCGGGTCCTTCCTGGAATATATCCGGTTGGGTCAATGAAAGCATGTCTTACTACGATGATGGTGAAGGCAGCGATATGGTACAGATGTCGGATAACGGTACTACTCTGGGTAGCAGGGTGACGTTTTCCGGGTCCACTAAACTGAACGGTGGTCTGGACGCCGGTTTCGATGTCACTATCGAACCGTTCTCCGGTAACCCCAACTTCACAGGTAACGGCAACCAGATCACCCCGCTGGTGTTCTCCAACCAGGACAACATCGACAACTTCAATGGTGGTGATATCGGACTGCTGGGCAGCAGCGTTTATCTCGGCGGCAGCTGGGGTAAAGTAACCATCGGTCTGCAAAGTATGCCGACGGATAATATCGGTGT
>SBGI01000259.1 GCA_006227015.1 Gammaproteobacteria bacterium | reverse complement strand
AAGCCTAGCATCTATTCGACCTTTGCATAACAACCGTCAGCATAAGGGAGGATATATCGGGAATTCCCGGGGAAAATGGCCTCGAAAAAGTGCCTAGCTGTAAAAAACTGCTGGCAGTTGGCTCAACCTTCCCGGTTTTTTACCAAACCGGTGGCTCACCTGGGCAAGAAACAGTTCAGCCGTGGACACCGCATCAACCAGGGCGTTATGCGCATTGTAATCCGGCAGATTATATCGGCGTCGGGACTCCGATAACCGCAGGCTCTGGCCATGTTGACCATTGCTATTGCGCTGCAAGCGCTGGTCCTCAAGAGCCATGGTATCCACCACCGGCACCAACATGGGGACCCCATAGAGTGCCTGGCTGGCCTGTTGCAGAAACCCCATATCCAGGGTTGCGCAGTGAAGCAGCATCACCCGCCCCTGGAGAGCGGCCAACAGGGCGTCCATTGCTTCGCGCAGCGCACCCGCCTGCTGGATATCCCGGTCGTGGATACCGTGGATCACGGCGCTCTGCCCGACGCCCTGGTCGCTGCTCACCAGGCGGTGGCAGGCACCGTTGAGCACGACCCGAAAGTCGTCCACCGGGACATAACCAATACTGAGAATATGGTCGGTGGTGGCATTCATGCCGGTCATTTCAAGATCCACCGCAAGGTAGCCTGTCTGGCGGATATCTTCGCGCAGATCCGGCAGGTCACCCCGCAGGTAGGTACGCATCGCCGACTCCGGGCATTTGGCAAGATACTGACGCTGCCGCCACCTGGTTGTCCAACGCCGCAGCATTACATCAACCCATGGGTAAATTTAACCCGCAGAGCTGATTGGGCATTGGTCACAACAGCGAACGCATCGCGTAACTGGTGCCGTGACAGGGATGAAAACGTTGAAGGGTTCAGATGATTGTCTGGCTTTATGCCTTCCCGGAGCTGTTCCCCCTGATGCACCAGCCGCAAACGTGAAATAAATTCATGGGCATCGGTGAGATTGCGGGAATCCTTCAGGGTCAGCAGCTTGCTGGAAGCTGCTTCCTGCAAGCGCTCCAGGGTATGAACCTGTTTGGAACCAACCGACAAAGCATAGATTCGCGCGATGTCATTTATGGGCATGATGCCTCGCAGCTTCACGTCCAATGTATTCTTATGTTCGCCGCTGTGTTCCACCACAAAATTTTTAAAGAATCCCATGGGCGGGGTTAACTTCAGCGCATTGGCCGTCAAGTTGGCGAGAAAAATTTCATTGCCACGGGCGGCATCACATACGGTGGTTTGCAGATCGTTGAATAAGGACTCATCGCCATACACACAACGCATATCGAAAAAAATGCTGGCGTGCATTAACGCCTTGGATGAGGGCTGGTTAATCCAGCGAAGAAACTGTTTTTTCCACCCCACCAGAGGCTGGCGCCATTCAGGCGTCGAGGCCATGATTTCGCCCGGGCAGTACTTGTAACCGCAGGCATCCAGACCATCATTGACATAGTTGGCAAGCGCAAGAAAATACTCATCATCACCCTGAGTGACTGCATCGCCGATGAGCATGCCGTTGTCCTGGTCGGAGATCGCGGTCTGATCCCTGCGTCCCTGGGAACCGAAGGCCAGCCAGGCAAATGGCACGGGGGGTTCACCGAACTTATCAATTGCCTGCTTGATCAACTGGCGAGTCAATGCATCCGTCACCGTGGTCAGCAAACGGCCTATCTGGTCTGCACTGGCTTCTGCGCGAATCAGGCTGCGCAACAGCTCGGGAATATCTCGCGATACGCCTTTCAGGCCCTCAACGCTGTCCTGATGGCCGATTTCACCAATCAGAAATACCGGGTCTGCCTTCTGCGCCTTAACCAGGTCAGTAGTAGTCAACATGGCCATCGGTTTACCGTCGGTGATCACCGGCAGGTGGTGGATATTGTGTTCGGTCATTAACAACAGGGCCTCAAACACCAGGCTTTCCGCTGAAACACTGATGAGTTCCAGGGTCATAATTTCGGAAAGCAGCGTCTCTGGGCCCCGTTTGGCGGCCACCACCCTGGCCCGCAGGTCCCTGTCTGTCACCAGCCCGCACAGCTGCTGATCCTCATCGACCACCATCACCGAACTCACCCGCTCAACCGTCATCAGTGCAGCAACTTCTGCAACGGTCTGATCTGGTGCGGCAGTAACCGGCTGGCGGGATGACAGGTCGCCGACCCGACGGGTCAGCTGATAATTCTGTTCACGAAAACGCACCGCATGCCGTAGACGCTTGGCATGGGCCTGGTTAAAAAACCGGTCAAACGATCGATTGACCGAGCGCAACAGCTGGAATGTATCGGCATCAATCTGATACAGAAGGCCATCTTCAATGACAACCGCCTGATTGGTAATGGCATCGCCTGTCAGCAGTGACGGGTATCCAAAATACCCCCCCGGCTCCACCCGGTCCAACAGTTCGCCTTCGGTGTTGCGCACTTCAAAAGCGCCACTACGGACAATCAACAACCTCGGATTGGAATAATCGAAAATGCCTGTGGATTCCCCAGAGCGATAGTAGGCAATCTGCACGTGACTGGCAGCCAGCGTCAGGTGTTCTTCCGACAACTCATTAAAGGGTGTGCATTCGGACAGAAAATCCCGAACAGCCGCCACTTCGACACTGACTGTCATAACTGTATTCCTTCACCTACACCCATCTACTGTAACCCTAAAGGTAGCTGCCCCGATTGATACGGGACAATTAGCCTAAGGTGGAATAAGACGTTTTTATCTGCCATCGGTTTTATAGTGCCCATGCACTACCAATACGCATTTTTCCTCCACCCTGCTAGGCTATTAACTTGTAAATCCTAAGATGTAATCAAGATTGTGCTAAAAATCTCGACAAATATTTTTCTGCCCGAAGACGAAATTGAGCTTTCTGCCATACGTGCTCAAGGGGCTGGCGGCCAGAATGTCAACAAGGTCTCCTCCGCCATTCATCTTCGCTTCAATATTCGCGCTTCGTCCCTGCCCGATGCCTACAAGCAGCGGCTGCTGGCCTATAAAGATCAGCGCATCAATAGCGACGGGATTGTTGTCATCAAGGCCCAGCAGTTCCGCACCCAGGAGAAAAACCGTGCCGATGCGCTGCAAAGGTTGCAAGCTCTGATCGACGAGGCCACCCGGGTGCAGAAAACTCGGATTCCAACCAAAGCCAGCAAAGCGTCAAAACAAAAACGCATGGACAGTAAATCGCGACGCGGAAAAACCAAGGCCCTTCGCGGCAAAGTCCTTGACTGAATTTGCCCTCTCCCCCGCTGACCTGCAGCCACCAGGAGGACAGGTTTGCTCTAAATCAAATGCTGCCGCTTTTTGAGCACAAACTGATGATTTTGAGACTAAACTGAAACCGATGTAGGTTCGTAACTACCGACAAGAAAACACGATATAAGGATAATTCGATGGATATTAAGACTTTTTCCGATTTAATTGACTGGACCCGCCAACTCCACGATCACCTGGCCAAGTGTCTATCCCACGGTGCGGAGAAACATAGGCAGGAAGGTGCCAAATTATTGCTGGAATATCTGTCAGATCACGAAACCAAAATTGCCCAAATGGTGGCCAGCTTTGAGGAAAAAGCAGATGCCAAGGCCATGCATACCTACGTTTACGATTACCTCTCCCACAAACCCATCGATATCAGTGAAAGCTGTAATATGGCATTTGAAACTCTGGACTACGACAGCATCTGTCTGGAGGTATTTAATTTCCACCAGCAGGTTATGGACCTGTACCGGACCTTGATTGGCAAGGCCGAAACCAATGCTGTCAGGGAGCTGCTTGAATCTCTGCTGGCGATGGAAAAACATGAGGCCATGCGCCTGGCCAGTCAAACCGGGCGTATGCACGATCTGTAGTTCACTCCCCTTGGACACTGACTGATGAAATACTGCTCCCCTGCAATATTTCATCAGCTAAACTCCTCCCAGTGTAAACCGGTTATTTTCCCTTACCGGGAAGCGCGAACACCACCAGTGCTCCTCCCCCTTTAAAACCAAACAGGGAGTTTCCCCCGGCAGCAACCGCAATGTATTGAGTCCCGTTTTCCTCGTAAGTCACCGGCGGCGCATTGACTCCGGCACCACACTGAAATTGCCATAACAGTTCACCGGTATCGGCATCAAAAGCATTGAGATACCCATCTCCCTCTCCCATAAAAACCAGATTTCCTGCCGTAGCCAGCACACCACCGACCAGTGGCTGGGCGGTTTTGTGCTGCCAGCGGATCTTGCCGCCATCCCGGGTGGAAATCGCCGTCAGTGTTCCCCAGTGGGGTTCATCAGCGGGCTGGAGCTCGGTATAACGCTGTAATCGCCCGCCCTTAGCCATTTTCAGGGACTTCAGGGTATAGAGAACGGGCACATGGGAAGCCGCCACATAGGCCAGACCAGTGGCCGGATTCAACGCCACGGGTGACCAACTGGCCCCACCAATAGCACCCGGTGCAACACGGGTCCCGGCTTCACTTGGCGGCGCGAAAAGATTTTCCTGGGGTACAAAGGGTTCCGATTTGAACAGCAGCTCACCGGTATTGCGGTTGTGGACATAAAGCCAGCCGGTTTTTGAGGCCTGCCCAACAGCTGCCACCGGACCCGCAGCTCCCGGATAATCAAACAATACTGGCGGGCTGGCCACATCGTAACCCCAAAGGTCGTGGGGTACTTGCTGGAAGTGCCACTTCAACTCACCGCTATCGGCATCTAGGGCGGCTAAGGAGACTGTATAGAGGTTATCGCCGGGACGGGAGCTGTCGTCCATCTGCGGGGATGGGTTACCAATGCCGATAAACAACAGGTTTGTTTCGGCATCAAATGCCGGCGTGGTCCATGCCGAACCCCCGCCGTGCCTGCCGGCATCAGGATACAGCCTCATTGCCTGTTTTTCTCCTGCGATATCCCGTGGCAGTGGCACCCCATCCGGGGTTGTTTCGAGAAACTCTCCTTCCCACCCGGAATCCGGCACGGTATCAAACTGCCAGATACGCTTACCGGTGTGGACATCAAATGCCGCATAGAATCCCGGCCGACCAAAATCGCCGGCAAAGCCCACCACCGTCCCGACCGGGGCATTCGGCGTCTCTGCCTCCAGGTGCAGGCCATAACCTACGCCAGTAATACCGATAATGACCTTACCGTTCACCACGAGCGGCGCCATATTCACACCGACACCGGTTGTGCCCGTGGCGGCCTGTCCACGCAGACGATTATCAGCACCCAGTTGTTCGACGCTTTCTGTCGGGCCGCTCTCAGTGACAAGAGGCACGTCCCAGACCAGCTCGCCTGTGGTCTTGTCCAGAGCGATTAACCGTGCATCCACGGTACCGATAAATACCTTTCCATAGGCGACAGCGACACCCCTGTTGGCGGGGCCACAGCACATGGTAGTGGTCACCCGTTCGTGCTCATAACGCCAGATTTCCTGCCCGGTTAACGCATTGATGGCGCTGACATGATCAAATGGCATCGACAGGTACATCACCCCGTCAACAATCAGCGGCGTTGCCTGGAATGATGCAGATTGGCCGGTCTGATAAATCCAGCGTGGCACCAGACGGCTAACCGTTTTACGATTAATTTGCGTCAGAGGTGAAAACCGCTGATTGCTGTAATCGTGACCATAGGACAACCAACCGTCCGAGCCTTTTTGTGCTGCCAGCAATCGGGTGTTATCCACCACATCAGGTAGTGCCTCTATGGAAACAGAGAGCAATAAAACCAGGACCCAACGTTCAGTTCGCTTCATGCCCTCTCTCCACCCTGCGTTTCAGCAATTAAAAACCCGTCATGGTTATGGGTATCAGCACCAGTATAGACAGCGGCGCTGTTTTAGCCTGGTGCCACAAAAAGAAAAATCATTATCAAGGCAGAGAACGCAAACGGACATGAAGTGCACTTCCTGTTCGAATCCTGATACTGCGCTATGATCAATTTTGGTTCGGATGGAACCTGCAATAAGAATAAACATCAAACTGTGCTGAGACGATTGTCTTCAACTGTTTTGATTGTTCCTGCTACAGTGATTTAACCCCGTATATTCCCGAGTAGGGAGGGGTATCCGGCTAGCAACCCAACGATAATAAGGAGAAATAAAGATGCCCAAGTATGTGATTGAGAGAGAAATTCCCGGCGCAGGCAACCTGTCAGCACAGGATCTACAGGCCATTTCGCAAAAATCCTGCGGCGTTTTAAACAGCATGGGACCACAAATTCAATGGGTTCAGAGCTATGTGACCGATGACAAGGTTTACTGTATTTACGTGGCCCCGAATGAAGAAGCGGTCCGCGAGCATGCACGCCAGGGTGAATTTCCCGCCAACCGGATTTCAAAAGTCTCAACCATTATTGATCCGACCACTGCCGAATAATGGCCCGGAGCTTCAGCGTCCGGATAATCACCATCCGGGCGTTGAACCTCGCAACTC
>SBGI01000201.1 GCA_006227015.1 Gammaproteobacteria bacterium | reverse complement strand
TTCTAGCTTGTCACTTCGTCCCCAGCGTCTCTGCGATGCAATTGTTTTTTTGGGCGGTCATTTTCCGACTGGTCGGTTGTATGGGGGTTCCGCTGCTGGAAGATGATTTTTATCGCTACTTGTGGGATGGCTACCGCTTTTTTGAAAACGGTTCTCCCTACGGGGTGCCGCCATCGGTATTTTTTGGTGATACATCCATTCCCCAGACATTTATCAATATTCTGGCGCAGGTTAATTATCCCCAGGTTCCGACCATTTATGGTCCGACCCTCGAATACAGTTTTTTACTCTCACACCTGATTGCCCCCGCTGAGGTTTGGCCCTTGCAGTGGTTGTACTCTGTGGTGGACCTGGCATTGATTGCACTGCTTCTCAGGATGGCCAAACCGCGATGGGTTCTGCTCTATGCCTGGTCTCCTCTGGTTATTAAGGAACTGGCATTTACGGCACATCCAGATGGCCTCGGAGTATTTTTTCTGATGGCTGCAGTCTATTGCCGGCAACGGCATTGGTTTAAAGGCGCTGCAGTCACCCTTGCCCTCAGTGTTGGTGCCAAAATATTTGCCCTGCTACTGGTACCGTTTGTTTTATGGCGAATGCCATGGCACAGCTGGTTGCTTTTTGTGATGGCACTGGCAGCTCTTTATATGCCCTTTGTCTGGTATGGAGCTACCGACGTGGCTGGCCTGTGGGTATTTGCCAGAGACTGGCAGTTCAACAGTTCCGTATATGCCCTGACGCGTAACTGGTTTGACCCCATGGAGAGTAAAATTATTTTGGGGCTGATTTTTTGCTGTGTTTATTTCGTTCTGTTCTGGCGACATACCCGGTCAGTGTGGCAACTGCCCCGGGGTGATTTGTTGTTCGGTGTTTTTTTTCTGTTGGCTCCCGTGGTCAATGCCTGGTATCTAATATGGCTTTTACCCTTTGCCGTGATTTATCCCCACTGGTGGAGTTGGAGTGCTTCTTATATCGTCCTGCTCTCCTACCTGACGGGTATTAACTTCAATGTGGCCGGGGTATTGTCGATGCTGCATCTGCCCTGGTGGGCAAAGGTTGTTGAGTATGGCCTGGTATTACTGGCGGGATTGCGTGATTTGGTTGTCATTCGTCGTAGAGGACAACGTAAAGAA
This sequence comes from Gammaproteobacteria bacterium, assembly GCA_006227015.1. The sequence continues at coordinate 5,322 of SBGI01000201.1, read as the reverse complement.
AAGTGCTAATGAATAAGTCACTATTTCTCCCAAGAGGTGGATAATTAAGGCTTAAAATCAAAAGCGGGGCATCAATAATGCCCCGTTTTTTACTACAGAAAATTTCGTATCACAGCATGTTTTTACAGAGCCAATGAAACCAGGAGTTCCCGGCCTGATAGGTTTGGCTCATGTCAGAAGGTGATTGATTCTGGTAAAAGTACTGAATCGATGACATGTATTACACCATTGCAGGCAAACTGGTCTGGCACAATGATTTCCGCGTCATTAATAAATGCAGTTTCACCTTCAAGAAAGGGCGTAGTGAATTCCATATTCAGCATACGCACCTGAGTTGATCCAAGGACATCAGCTGAATCGCGCTCTCCCGGCGCAATATGGTATTTCAGAATTTCTGCAACTTCCTCGTCAGATAGTGCGGCCAGAAGGTCCAGAGCTGTTGCATTGTCATTCTCGGTAACAACTTTCGCTGCATCATCAAAGGCTGTATTGGTGGGTGCAAAAACGGTGAATTGGCGATTGCCATCGAGAAAGCCAAGCAGTCCGGCTTGAGTAACCGCTGCAACCAGAGAGCTGAATAGCTCAGGACTGGCTTCCGCTGCATCTTGTATAGAGATAGCACCCTCTTTTTTACAGCTTCCTGCGAAAGACAGGCTGCTGATGGTCATTACGATTAAAAATGTCATTAACTTTTTCATTGTTATGCTCCTCGCGATCCTCTAGTTGAGTTGGGGTGATCTGTAGAACCAAACTACAGTGATAACAGGGTTCTGCAGTTCCTACGCGAGGGGCACAACAGGTGGATCACTTTTTTTCAGGCAATAGTCGCAGCCCTAGTAATCAACAGAGACCGGGTGGGGTGTGTTTATGTGATTGGAATGTACTTGGTGCCGCTAGTGTTTACGCTGGAGAAGGGCTGTAAATTCAGTGACGGGCATCGGTCGTCCGAGAAAATAACCCTGCACATAATCACATTCCAGCTGTTTGAGATACTCCAGCTGTGCCTGGGTTTCGACGCCTTCTGCCACCACACGGATATTTAGCTTGCCTGCCATGGCGAGAATGGTCTCGATAACCGGCTCACTGGAAGAGTTAGTACCGATACCGTCGACAAACGAACGATCGATTTTCAGACCAGTTACAGGGAAACGGGTCAGGTAGCTCAAAGATGAATAGCCAGTACCAAAGTCATCGATGGAAATGCCAATGCCCATGTTTGCCAGCTCATTGAGTGTTCCGGTGATTTCCTGCGTTTGTTCTATCAACAGGCGCTCGGTAATTTCAACGATGACGGGAAGCTCTTGACTGATTTTTCGGATCAGCTCCATCCAGCGTTCCAACGACTGATCCTTGGTGTGGAAAAGCCTCGGGGAAACATTGATGGACAGGCTGATGGATTGTTCACGATGACAGTTAATGTCTCGCAATGCAGCAGCAGCTTTTTCCATGACCAGATAATCAATCTGGTTAATCAGGCCCGTTTCCTCCGCAAAAGGGACAAATTCGGCCGGGGACAGCCAGCTGCCATCTGCCCGTTGCCAGCGAGCCAGTGCTTCGCAGCCAATCACTTTTTGTGAGTTTGTGGTGAGAATGGGCTGCAGGTGGACACTTAGCTGATCGTCACGGATAGCTGCCACCAGGTCATTGTAAAGACGGTGGCGATGTTCTGATCTGAGCTGCATTTCCTTGGTATAGAAATACCAGCCGTTGCGGCCACTTTTTTTGACTTCATACATGGCTTGGTCGGCATTGACGATTAACCCTTCAGCACTGTCTGCATCTCCGGGGTAGAAAGCCACCCCGACACTGGCGCCACAGTGCACTTCCGCACCGCCGACAATAAAGGCTTGACCCAGTGCGTTGACCAGTTTGGAGGCAATCTGATCAGCAACGGCATCGCTGCCCACATCGTGGAGGATAACGGTAAATTCATCGCCGCTATGCCGCCCGACCGTATCGGATTCTCGCAGACATTTGGTGATTCGCTGAGCTGCTTCCTGCAATACCAGATCACCTTCGCGATGGCCGTAGTTGTCGTTGATGGACTTAAAATTGTCCAGGTCCACAAAGAGCAGGGCAATGGCATTTCCTGAACGGCGGGTTCTTGCCATGGCCGTTTCCAGGCGATCCCTGAATAGCTCCCGGTTCGGCAAGTTGGTCAGGCTGTCATAATTGGCCTGTCGTTCAATCTTGGCGTCGGCAATTTTCTTCTCGGTGATGTCCTGGATGGCGCCCACCATTTCACGATCACTACCATCTCCCAGGGGGTCGGCAATGATGTGATACCAGGAGGTGTCATCACGGGATTTTACTTCGAGATCCACACTTTGATTACTGTTCAGCGCCTCGTGAAGTAGTTGCGAAACACTCAATGTTTCACTGGAAACAAACTGGTTGGCAAAGAGGTTGACCGGTAACTTGGTATCACTCCCTTCCAGCTTCAAGAAGGTGCGAGCCTGCTCAGAAAGTTCACTGATCATGCCGGAGGCATCCATTCGCCAGCCACCCACCTTTGCCACAGTTTCCACTTCACGCAGAAACTCTGTATGTCTGCGTAACACCCCTTGATAATGTTTCTGGCTGTCGAGATTGCGGCGGTAGGTCATCAGTAACAACAGGATCAGAAAGCCGACAAGAGCAGATGAAATCCTTATCAGGTATAACCTGGGATTATTGGTATAGCCATTGCCGCTGGGGATCGCCGCGATTTGCCAGGAACCACCGCCAAAGTTGACTCTTTGGGTTACCACGTCTGGGTGGGAAAAAATCTCTTTCCTGCCGTAAAAAGGGCCACCCTCGGAAATCAGTCCATCTTTACCGCGAATAGCAATTGTCAGACCCAGTTCCGGGTCCAGTAACCCGGCTTCACGATATACGGCGGCCACATCAATAGGTGCGGAGACAACTCCCCAGTCAGTGACTTCACCATTGGGCTTGATGACCCTGACCGGTGCTCTGCCAATGAACGCCCGTCCGCCCTGAACCAGATTGACTGGCCCGGCAATGATCGGCTCATTGGTCTCCATTGCTCGCAGAACGGCAGGGAGTTGATCCGGATTATCTCTATAATTCAGGCCGATAGCGGCTTCATTGCCCTGGAGTGGATAAACAAACTTGATCGTCAGGTCCGGAGCCGCCGCCAGATTGATCAATTGCGGGTCTACCTTGAGAATGGTGGCGGCGTAGTTGCGGAACTCGTTATCCGAAATATCCGGGTTGGCCGCAATAAATGCCGCAACACCGCTTAGCTCTGCGAGGTTACGGGCCAGCACCTGTTCCAGGTGTGATCGCACCCCTGAAAGTCTTTCCAGCACCTTGATGGATAGTTGAACCCGGGAATCCTGCCGGTGCCAGGCTTCCAGACCCTGTTCCAGAAACAGCATGAAAACAATCACGGCCACCTGCCAGCCGCGACTGTGCCCGCTTCGCCATAAAATTAAGCTCACCAGTAGCAACAACAGTGTGACGCCACCCCAGCCCAATACGGACAGGGAGACTTGCGAGGTGCCGGGCTTTTTGAAGAGCAGAGTCATCGGGTCGTAGGGGGACTCGATCTCGCCAAGTCGGTCAAGAATGTCGTAGGTACGCTGCCAGCGTTTGCTGTCAATCTGCCCGAGTTCTACCACCGGATAAAAGATGTATTCATCAATTAACTGGGCGAATTGCTGGTTATAGGTTTGAAAGTCGTCGTACTGATACACGTAGCGCGGCAGTGTGGCAGAGATGCGACTGGCAATATTTGTGCGGTGTTCCAGTGCGTAACGCCAGCCATTGAGACTCGCCCGGAGAAACCGTTCTGCCAAGTCTGAGCGCTCCCTGGCCAGTTTTCCGCTGGTATAAAGCGTATCGCCATAAAACTGGATGCCATGATGACTGGGGCTCAGAGAATTCAGTTGTAGCTCCAGCTCTCTGGCACGAATCTGCGCTGAAATTCCGTAGGTGACAATGGCATCGGTTTTGTCTTCCAGCAGGGACTCGATACTCACCGGTACATCCACAAACGAGATGCGCTCAGAGTCAATGCCATTCATGTAGAACATGGCCCGTGCTTCCACTCGGGTGTCATCGGATGGAATCGCTGCTATACGCAGCCTGGAAGCCTGTTCAACCGTATCGATAGGTTGATTTTCAAGAGCGAATAATGCCCCGGGAGAGCGTTGAAAAATGGGTGCCAGCACCTTGAGATCGTGGCCGTGGCCCCGGGAGATAAGAACATCCGTACCGCCGACAGCGAAGTCGGCGCGACCGCTGACAAGTTCATCCAGCGGTGATAGAAACGTCCCATCCGGTGTTGCCGCCGAACGGATTTCGACCTCTATCCCTTCGCGTTCGTAGTATCCCTGCCACAAAGCGGCGTAGTAACCGGCAAACTGGAATTCATGCTCCCATTTAAGTTGCAATACAACCTTGTCCGTCGCCAAAGCCGGCAGACACATCAGGCTTAACGCTAGAGCAAGAAATGGCCGAATAACTCGCCAATGGCTTATCAACATCAGGCTGCCTTAACTTTCTAATTTTAATTTTCTGCAAGGGGTTGAATAATGCGATATTCCTACAGCTTTTTCTATCGACCTTTTGCCGGGTTTCTTTAAATGGGCCACACCAGTGAATCTGTCCTGTTGTGCCTATGAAAATAGCCCCATGCTAAGGGATTGTTATATTTATGCCGAAGGCCGGGAGCTGCGTTGCCCCGGGTCTTGCTATGCTAGAGTATCCACCACTATAAAGCGATGACATCGCAGAACAACTCCCCAGTGGTAAAGGCCCTATGCCAGCTATGAAACATGTCGTGCAAATTCCCTTCGACAATACCTACCGTCAATTGGCGGAATCCCTCTATGCGCCACAGATGCCAACCCCGGTGGCAAAGCCTGGACTGATTCGCGTGAATACAGCGTTGGCAGAAATGTTGGCCATTGATCCAGAGCAATTGTCCAGTGAGGAAGGCGTTGCCGTACTGGCCGGGAATAAGATACCCGATGGCGCCGAACCCATCGCTACGGTGTATGCCGGTCATCAATTTGGTAATTGGAACCCGCAGCTGGGGGATGGCCGGGCAATTCTGCTCGGTGAAGTGGTAGGCAAGGACGGTTGCCGCTACGACGTGCAGTTAAAGGGTGCTGGCACTACACCGTTTTCCCGCATGGGTGATGGGCGATCACCCTTGGGGCCGGTTTTGCGCGAGTACATAGTCAGTGAGGCGATGGCCGCATTGGGTGTGCCCACTACCCGCAGTCTCGCCGCAGTCACCACCGGGGAAAAAGTCATACGCGAAAAAGTGCTGCCGGGAGCCATTCTGACCAGGGTGGCGCGCAGTCATAT
>SBGI01000161.1 GCA_006227015.1 Gammaproteobacteria bacterium | reverse complement strand
GGCGTGCCCATCAATTCTTCCCTGGACGGGTTGGATGCCCTCCTCTCCACAGTGCAAATGCCAGGTGGCATTCCAGTTGCCACCGTTGCCATTGGCAAAGCCGGCGCCAAGAATGCTGCGTATCTGGCTGCACAGATCATCGGCGTCAGTGACAGCGACCTGCATCGCAAACTGGTTGAAGAGCGTGCCGCCAATGCCCAGGCTATCCTGGATAAGGATGCCGCGTTACAGGAAAAGCTGAACAACGCTTGACTGCCAATTTGAACCCCATGCTCCTGCCGACCCTGCACATTGCCAGGGCTGTAAAGGCCTTGTGCAATGGCGGAGTTGTTGCCTACCCCACCGAGGCTGTTTGGGGTCTCGGTTGTGATCCGCTGGATCAGTCAGCCGTACAGCGTATCCTCGCCATGAAGCATCGACGCCAGGATATGGGGCTGATCATGATTGCTTCAAATATTTCCCAGTTTGCGCCGTTTTTGCGTGGACTGTCGTCGTCATCTTTACAGATTCTTAAAGACAGCTGGCCCGGACCACAGACCTGGCTGGTACCCAATAATGGTTGTGCTCCCTGCTGGGTCACCGGGGGTCGTGAGACGTTGGCACTGCGCGTGACCAGCCACCCGATTGCCGCCGCCCTTTGTCAGAAAAATGGTGGGCCGTTGATTTCTACATCCGCGAACCCCCATGGCCGACCACCTGCGACGTCCCGGCTTAAGGTCGAGCTGTATTTTCATTCACTGCTTGATGCTGTGGTGCCGGGCCCCCTCGGTGGTATGCAAAAACCAACGCCAATCATCAACCTACTAACTGGTGAGACGATCCGCACCGGTTGATGTACCTGCTTTATCCTTTTTTCAGGGCGTTGCGGTTGTCATTGCTGCCCTGGCAAAGCAAACTTGCGCATCCTGCATTGATGTCCAGCGAGTAAAAGCCATGACCGACAAGCTAGCTGTTAAAAATTATCTGCTTGAGCTACAGAACCGTATATGCGAGGGGCTTCAAGCGGAAGATGGCAGCAGTACTTTTAAGGAAGACAGCTGGGTTCGCGAGGAAGGTGGTGGTGGTCGCAGCCGAGTGATTACCGATGGTGCGGTGTTCGAGAAAGGCGGCGTTAACTTTTCCCACGTCCACGGGACCCAGCTACCTCCGTCAGCAACGGCGGCCCGCCCGGAACTGGCCGGACGCTCCTTTGAGGCTATGGGCGTTTCTCTTGTAATGCATCCGGAAAATCCCTATGTGCCAACTTCGCACGCCAATGTGCGGTTTTTTATTGCCGAAAAAGAGGGTGAACAACCCGTCTGGTGGTTTGGTGGCGGCTATGACTTGACGCCATACTACGGCAACCGGGAGGACTGCCAACACTGGCATAAAACTGCCAGGGCAGCCTGTGAACCATTTGGTGAAGAGACATACCCATATTTCAAACAATGGTGCGACGACTATTTTTATCTCAAGCATCGCGATGAGCCACGCGGTATTGGTGGTCTGTTTTTTGATGATTTTAATGAGCCGGGTTTTGAGCAGAGCTTTGCTTTGATGCGCGCAGTGGGCGACAGTTATCTGGATGCCTACCTGCCGATCGTTCAGCGCCGTAAGCATGCCGTCTGGGGTGAGCGGGAAAGACAATTCCAGCTCTACAGGCGCGGACGGTATGTGGAGTTCAACCTGGTCTATGATCGGGGCACGTTGTTTGGCCTGCAGACTGGAGGTCGAACCGAGTCCATTCTGATGTCATTGCCGCCACTGGTTCGTTGGGAATACAACTGGCAGCCGGAGCCGAATAGTCCGGAGGCGGAACTTTATGAGACGTATTTACAACCCACAAACTGGGTTTAAGGGGCAACCAGATGACTGACCTTTACGCTGTCTTCGGCAACCCCATTGAGCACAGTAAATCCCCTGATATCCACGCGGCGTTTGCAGCCCAGACAGGGCAGGACATGGTCTATAGCAAACAGCTGGTAGCACTTGATGGTTTCAGTGAGGCCGCAGACGCGTTTTTTGCCGCCGGTGGCAAAGGGCTGAACATTACTGTTCCCTTCAAGCAGGATGCCTACAGTTATGCCGCTCGACTGACATCGCGTGCTCGCCATGCCGGAGCGGTAAACACCCTGGCTTTGAAGGAAGACGGAACACTGCTTGGCGACAACACCGACGGCGCGGGCATGGTGCATGACATCCTGGAAAATCTTGGTTGGCAGGTTCGTGGCAAAAAAGTTCTGGTACTGGGTGCCGGTGGCGCTGTGCGCGGGGTGCTCGAGCCGTTGCTGGAACAATTGCCTCAGCATGTGGTGATAGCCAACCGCACTATCGACAAAGCCCTGCAGCTGGCCAGGGGCTTTGCTGAAATGGGTTACCTGCTTGGCTGTGGCTTTGACATGCTGGAGGGGCAGCAATTTGATCTGGTCATCAATGGCACCAGCGCCAGCCTGTCGGGGGAGTTGCCACCATTGCCGGATGATCTGCTCACAGCGGATGGCCACTGTTACGACATGATGTATGCGGCACAACCCACACCATTTCTGATCTGGGCCCGGCAACATGGGGCGCGAGTCGTATCCGATGGCCTGGGTATGCTGGTCGAACAGGCGGCGGAATCCTTCAAGCTCTGGCGAGGTGTGCAACCGGACACTAAACTGGTGATATCACAGTTAAGAGACAACCTGTCGTAAGGGAGGTACCAGTGATGAAAAATATCCTGAAAGTTGTGACTGTGCTCATCTGTTGTCAGTGGTTCAGTCTGGCGGTGTCAGCATCCGAAGGTCTATGGATCGATGTGCGGTCAGCAGCCGAGTACGAGCAAGGCCATTTGCCCGGTGCAATCAATGTTACCCACACGGAAATCGGTTATGCCATTACCAGTCTCGCACCGGATAAAAATAAGCCCATCAGGCTTTATTGTGGCAGTGGTCGCCGTGCGGGCATGGCATTGCAGACTCTGGAAAGTATGGGTTATACCAAGGCCAGCAACGAAGGTGGTTACAGCGAGCTGATCAATAACCAGAAATAGCGCAGCAGTTATTCGGCTGCGTTGCGCCAGTCGCCGGAGGCCTCCGCCAGATATTGATCTTTCAACTTGACGTAGTTGCCGGGGGAATAGGTAAAAAACTCCCGCTCCTTGTCGCTGACAGCCCGCAATAATCTGCAGGGGTTGCCCACATAGAGGTTGCCGCTCTCCAGGCGTTTTCCGGGGGGGACAACGGTTCCCGCACCAATAATGACTTCATCCTCGACAATGGCACCATCGTTCACGATGGCGCCGTTGCCAACCAGAATACGGCTCCCCAGGGTGCAACCGTGCAGAATCGCTCCGTGGCCAACAATGACATCATCGCCAATGGTCAGTGGCCAGCCGCCAGGATTGAAGTGGCTGGCGTGGGTGATATGAAGTACGGCTGTGTCCTGAACATTGGAGCGATTGCCTATAGTGATGCGATGCATGTCGCCCCGAATTACCGCACCGGGCCAGACTGACACATCATCACCCAGTGTGACATCGCCAATCACGGTGGCGGCCGGGTCCACATAGACGCGTGCTCCAAGCGTTGGTGTGATGTCCTTGTGAGGACGAATGTTGTCTGTCATGGCATTTCTCGCAAAGTCGTTGTCTATAGACGTTATAATAACCCTCATCCGGGCACTCTCAAACCTCTCCGTGATGTGTCATGGGAGCGTCTATCATCTATCAAACGGGCATGTGGATTCTGTAGCCATGTACAGTCAAAAAAAACGTTTTATTGCCGGAGCTGTTTGCCCGCGCTGCAATGTAATGGACAAGATTGTTGTGTTTTCCGAGGATGGAAAAGACTACAGGGCCTGTGTGAGTTGCGACTTTAAAGAACAGATGTTTTTGCAAAGCGCCCCGCGTGAGCTCGAAACACGTGTCAATCGTACAGAGGCTGAAAAGCGTGTGGAAGTGCAGCCGGTCAAGCTGATCGATCCGGGCAGACAGGGCAACGCCAATTAATTGATTAAAACCCTGGCGGTCTGGCTATTCAGCAAAAGATTGACCGAGAGGTTATCCACCAGGCAGGGCCAGCGCTGCAGGTCACTGGCCCAGCGGCTGCTGCGGTCTACCTTGCAGGCCTCCGGCACCATGACCAGGTCTCCTCCCTGAAGGTGATCGGCAATGATATGCACCGCATGGTCGAGCTGGTTGGCAAAGGGTTCGCCGATTAAGTGGTGAATAATCAGATTGGAGCGCGTCATATCCATGGGCACCAGAGGGGTGTTGAAGCGGGACATGAAGCGATCATTGACTTCCTCAATCAGCCGGTGTGCCAGGTATGATTCATCCATCAGTGCATTCAGACCATCGTGGCCGTCGATCAGGTTGGGAGGCTGGATAAAAAACTCCTTGGCAATCTGCATCACTGGCTCGGTGTAATCGGTTATCTCACACTCGCTGGCAATGGTATCCACCGCGTCGATAAATTCCGGTACCTGATCAATGTAGTGAAGAATGAAATTGAGTAACGCCGGCACAATATTTTCAGGCGGCAACTGAATGGTGTGATGTAGTTTTGAGACTCGAGCTTGCATCAGGCGCGCAAGTTGGCCGGTGGCTTTTTCATGTGCTTTGGCGGCAGCGATGGCCTGGCGGATGTTGACGGTATCCATAATCAAAAACTAGTAGAGAGGATTGAAAAGGCAAAGAACATCTTGGTATAAGACCCGCTCATTCCTGGCCAATCAGGTTTTGTCCAGAGCCCAAAGTTGTCGCCGGGTATAGTGGAAGAACAGCCAACCCATGAGCAGACTGCGTGCAGCCAGAAACGACAGATAGGCTAACCACAGCCCATGGTTCCCCAGTGGCCTGGAAAAAAACCAGACCGGGAGAAACACCATCAGTACGGCCACGATCATACTCTGCTGCATGGCTCGGGTTTTCCCGCTGCCAATAAACACGCCGTCTGCCATAAAGCAGATAAGACCAACCAGAGGCAACGTAACCAGCCAGGGCCAGTAAACCAGTGCCGCTGAAGCCACAGCGGACAAACTGGTAAACAGGCCAACAATGGTGTGTGGTAACAGCCAGTAAATGAGGGTGGCCAGCAAGGCGATTAGGAACCCCCAAAAAGTACTGGTATAGCAGATTTTCAGGAAGCGTTCCGTTTGTTGTGCGCCAATGGCCTGGCCGGTGAGTGATTCTGCAGCGTGGGCAAAACCATCCTGGGTAAAAGCGATCAGTAGCAATAATTGCATCAGGATGGCGTTGGCCGCCAATACGACATCGCCCTGGCGTGCCCCCTGAGCCGTAAAAAAAGTCATGGTGAACAACAGTAGTGCAGTGCGCACAAACAAGTGACGGTTAACGGCAAAAAATTCACGATATTGATGCCACTGAAACAATTGACGCCACTGCCAGCCGCAGGAGAGTGTGCGAAGTTTTATGGACACAAGTGACAGGGCGACAACAACACCCATGTATTCGGCCGTGAGTGAAGCCAGTGCAGCACCCCGGCTGTTCCAGTCAAAGCCGACAATAAACAGAAAGTCGAGGGCAATATTGGCCACATTGACAAACAGCATGACCGCCAACGTTGTCCTGGCCTGTTGTAGGCCCAACAACCATCCAATGGCGCAGTAAGTCATAAAGGTGCCCGGCGCGGCAAAGACCCTGATCAGGCAGTACTCTGCAGCCAGGGGCATCACCTCTGCTGATGGGCTTATCAGTTGCAAGACGATTTGGACTATGAACTGACGAAAGATGATCACCATCAAGCCAAGCAACAGGGCTAACAGTAAAGACTGAAAAAGCAGTTCCTTACAGCGCCTTTCATCGTTGGCGCCCCACGCTCTAGCGGTTAACCCGGTACTGCCCATTCGCAAAAAAGCAAATAACCAGAACAGTAGAGTAATCACACTGCCGCCGGCGGCAACGGCGGCAAGATAGTTGTCGGACGACAGGTGACCGAGAATCGCAGTGTCTACCAAGCTCAGCAGGGGCACGCTCAAGCTGGCCAGTGTCATGGGCAGAGCAATCTGAAAAACCTGGCGGGATATCTCGCGATCTAACATGGCTGGACACTTAATAAAAGACTAGTTTGACAGAAAAACCCCATGTTCTGGAGGGTGAATAGTCTGGAGTGAAGCGGAAAAAGTCTGGTATACTCGCGCGGTTTTCCCTGTCCACTACTGGGTGCCCGGTTGCGGCTGGGAAAACGTATTACTTAAAACTAAAAACTTATTGACTGGAGATAGGGCGATGTCAAGAAGAGCACGTATGCTTTTCGCGCTTGTGTTAGCCCCTGTAATGTCCCTGGCCTTTATGGGCAAGGCATTGGCAGAAGATGCACAGCGTTGGGCCGTTAATATGCCCAAGGGGGTAACCCCCGTAAGCAACGCAATCTACGATATTCATATGATCATTTTTTGGATCTGCGTGGTAATCGGAGTTGGCGTTTTCGCAGTAATGTTCTACAGCATGTTTGCACACCGTAAATCAAAAGGTGCTGTAGCGGCTAACTTCCATGAAAACACCACCGCAGAAATAGTCTGGACAGTGATTCCCGCGTTGTTGTTGATCGTTATGGCGGTCCCTGCAACAACAGCTTTGCTGGATGTTTATGACACCACAGAAGCTGAAATGGATATCAAGATCACTGGTTA
>SBGI01000105.1 GCA_006227015.1 Gammaproteobacteria bacterium | reverse complement strand
TGAGCGACCGGATATCTGGTTACTACTTGCGTCGAAAGTGCGGGTCTGGTTGATCTGCCGCGTTTTGATAAGTGACACTGAAATCTTTCAGGGACTCAAGTGCAGCTTCCAGATCAGTGTCTTCTTTCATAGCAAAGGAATCAAAACCGCAGCGTTTCAGGTAGAAAAGCTGGTCTCGGTTGGGATTTCCGATGGCACGTAGCTGGCCGGTGAAGCCATAACGCTCTCTCAGAAGGCGTGCTGTAGAAAAACCGCGCCCGTCGGTGAATGAAGGGAAATTGACGGCAATCAGAGGAAACTTGTTGGCATCTTCGCCCAGTGCTTCCACTTCTTCATCGCTGTCAATCCAGAGACCCAACACAGCTATCCGGATTGCCTCCTTGTTTTCCAGCCAATATTTCAGCGGGGCCAGAGACAATTGGTTTTCTGGCAGATTTCCGGTGTAGTTTTTGGGCAATACTACCCACTTGTCGTCGACAATTTTGTCTTTGTTAATGACTTTTGGCATAGACGCTCTCCTTAAAGGGGTCGAGGCCGATGCGGCGATAGGTGTCTACAAACAACTCATCGCCCTGGCGGTTATTGATATAGACATCAAGAATCTTACTAATGATGTCAGGCATTTCTTCGCGGCCGAATGATGGCCCCAGGACATTGCCGAGCGCGGCATCATTTTCGGCAGTTCCACCCAGTTGTACCTGGTAGAATTCTTCGCCTTTTTTGTCGACGCCCAGAATGCCGATGTTGCCGACGTGGTGGTGTCCGCAGGCATTCATGCAACCGGAGATGTTGAGGCTCAGATCGCCAAGATCATAGACGTAGTCCATGTCATCAAAGCGGCGCTGTATGGCTTCTGCAACGGGGATAGACTTTGCATTTGCCAGAGAACAGAAATCCCCGCCGGGACAACAGATCAGGTCTGTCAGAGTACCAATATTGGGAGTAGCAAAACCGGCTGCTTTAGCTTCCTGCCAGAGGGCAAAAAGGTCAGATTTTTTGACATCTGCCAACACCAGATTCTGATTATGGGTGGCGCGAATTTCACCAAAAGAATATTTTTCAGCTAGGTCGGCAATGATTTCCAGCTGACTGTCTGTGACATCGCCCGGCGCCACACCAGTGGGCTTAAGGGACAGATTGACAATACTATAACCGGCGACTCGGTGTTTCAGCGTGTTGCGTTCTAGCCACTTGGCAAAGGCCTTGTTGTCAGCGCATAGGGCTTGTAAGCCTGACTCTTCAGCAGCGTCATCCAGAGCCTGGTAATCCGGGAGAGTGAAGTGCTGTTTCACCCGATCTACTTCTTCCTGAGTGAGCGTGCAGGGACCGTCCTTGATGTGTGACCACTCGGCCTCCACTTTCTCGGCGAAGACTTCCGGGGTCCATGCCCGCACCAAAATTTTAATCCGAGCCTTGTATTTATTGGCGCGATTACCGTAGCGGTTATAGACGCGAACAATGGCATCCAGATAACCTAGAATGTGTTGCCAGGGCAGGAATTCACGAATTTCGCTGCCGATCACCGGAGTGCGCCCAAGGCCTCCACCAACAAACACCTTGAAACCGACTTCGCCCGCGTCATTTTGCACCAGCTGCAGGCCGATATCGTGTACCAGAATAGCTGCGCGATCGCTTTCCGAACCGCTGACGGCAATTTTGAATTTCCGAGGCAGGTACGCAAATTCCGGGTGGAATGTGGACCACTGACGCAGAATTTCACACCAGGGGCGGGGGTCTTCGATTTCATCTTCTGCCACACCGGCGTACTGGTCTGAAGTGATGTTGCGGATACAGTTGCCGCTGGTCTGTACGGCGTGCATCTGTACTTCCGCCAGCTCTGCCAGAATGTCGGGCACTTCTTCAAGTTGTGGCCAGTTGAATTGAATATTCTGACGGGTTGTAAAGTGGCAGTAACCCTTGTCGTAATGTCGGGCGATATGAGCCAGCTTGCGAAATTGACCCGCGTTGAGCAGGCCATAGGGAACAGCAATACGCAGCATCGGTGCCAGACGTTGAATGTAGAGCCCATTCTGCAGGCGCAGCGGCAGGAACTCTTCATCGGCCAGTTCGCCTGCAAGATAGCGAGAGGTTTGTCCCCGAAACTGGGCGACCCGTTCCTCAATAATTTTCTGATCTTGTTCAGTGTAACGGTACATAGTGTCTTTAATATCTCATGTGCCTTGTGGCAGAAAGGCGCGAATTCTACAGGTTAACGCGCGCTCTGTCAGTCGGATGTGGATAATAGCGGCAGCGCCTGCAGATTTGAAAAACTTTTTCTGTCTATTCAGGTTCTGTTGGGTAATAACGGATAATCGATGATAATGGGGACATCTTTTAGGGTTGTTGTTACAATGCCGTCCGCCGTTTGTCCGTAGCCAAGAGGTGCAAGAACAATGAACAATGAAGTCGATGCGATTATGGAAGCAGAAAAAAATAATGGTGATAGCTGTGCTGATGCCATTGCTGCCATTGCTACCGTAAGTCTGTTTGTGATCACACTGGTTTTCTGGTTGAGCAACCAGTAACCATTGCGGTGGTAAAAAGGCGGCCATTGGCCGCCTTTTTTGTGTCTGCAGGTTGGCTATAAGCCGACCAGACCCAGGTCACATGCCGCGACTGCTCAACACCAGTTTCACAACGGTAATCACACAGAAAATAAAGATCACGGTGAATATTAAACCGGAGACGACGTAAGCGTAGATATTCCCGTGTTTAAAATCGCGCTCGCGGTTTTTATTGCTCTGAACCCCGAAAAAGGCAGCCATTGTGCTGAACACAATCTGCCAGAAGCCTGGTTTCTTCTCGTTGTCGGGTTTATTCATGGTCAATCTTCCAAGATCGGACTGAGCCAGCGTTTCATTTGTTCGACAGAGACCTGTTTTCTCTCCGCCAAGCTTTCCAACTGATCCTTCTGTATTTTACCTGTATTGAAATATTTTGCCTGGGGATGGGAGAAATACAGCCCGCTAACCGATGCTGCAGGCAGCATGGCAAAACTTTCCGTGAGGGAGATGGCTGTTCTATCCGTGACTTCCAGCAACCGGAAGAGCGTCTCTTTTTCGCTGTGGTCCGGACAGGCGGGATAACCGGGGGCAGGGCGTATGCCGCGATATTGCTCCCGGATCAATGCCTCTGTATCCAGCTCTTCATCGGGGGCATAACCCCAGAATTCCTTCCGTACGCGCTGGTGCAGGTGCTCTGCAAACGCTTCTGCAAGTCGATCTGCCAAAGCCTTGACCATAATACTGTTGTAGTCGTCACCATTGGATTCGTATTCGCGGGCCAGTTCATCGGCGCCGATACCTGCGGTGACGGCAAATGCTCCGATATAGTCAGCTACGCCGCTATCTTTGGGCGCTATGTAATCCGCCAGAGACAATAGTTCGTCACCAGCGCCCAGCTTGCGTACCTGTTGGCGAATCTGGTGCAGGGTGCCGAGCACTTTGGAACGGCTATCATCACTGTAAACTTCGATATCATCGCCGTTCACGGTATTGGCGGGCCACAGGGCAAACACACCCTGGGCTTTCAGTCGCTGTTCATCCACCAACTTTTTCAGCATGGTTTGTGCGTCACGAAACAGGTTTCTGGCCGCTTCACCCACTTTTTCGTCTTCAAGAATTTTGGGATATTTTCCCGCCAACCCCCAAGTGATAAAGAAAGGTGTCCAGTCAATGACATCTATCAGTTTTTCCAGCGGGTAATCATCCAGTAACTGCAGCCCCAAAACCGGGGGTTTAACGGGTGTGTAGCTTGCCCAATCTGTAGTGAGCCCCGCTTTGCGGGCTTCAGTGTAGGGCAGGGTGGTACCTTTTGGTTTGCGGTTGGCGGTGCGCTGACGAACCTGTTCGTATTCCAGGTTGATATCGGCGACAAACGCATCCCTTAGGTCCTTGCTCAGAAGTTTGCTGGCCACGCCCACTGCGCGGGAGGCATCGGGGACATAGATGGTTTGATTGCGTTTGAATTTGGGTTCTATTTTGACGGCCGTGTGTGCTTTGGAGGTGGTCGCGCCACCAATCAATAGCGGGAAGTTGAGCTGTTGGCGTTCCAGTTCACTGGCGATGTGTACCATTTCATCCAGAGAGGGCGTAATCAGCCCGGAGAGACCAATAATGTCCACGCCTTCTTCTACTGCCGTCTGAATGATTTTTTCTGCTGGCACCATGACACCGAGATCAATTACCTCGTAGTTATTACAGCGCAGTACAACACCGACGATATTTTTTCCGATGTCATGGACATCGCCTTTTACCGTTGCCATCAGTATCTTGCCGTTGGCTTCGGCGCCTTCTGCTTTCTCCGCTTCAATGTATGGTTGCAGGTAAGCAACAGCCTGTTTCATCACCCGGGCAGACTTGACCACCTGGGGCAGGAACATTTTGCCCTCCTGGAACAGGTCCCCGACCACATTCATGCCATCCATCAATGGTCCTTCAATGACATGCAAGGGACGGTCGGCCTCCTGACGGGCGGCTTCAGTATCTTCCTCAATAAAGGCGGTGATGCCTTTCACCAGGGCGTGTTCCAGTCGTTTGGCAACCGGCCATGAACGCCATTCCAGGTCTTCTTTTTTCTCTTCGGTTCCATCACCCCGGTATTTCTCAGCGATATTAAGCAGATTCTCGGTGGCATCTGCATGCCGGTTGAGAATGACATCTTCAACCCTGTCTTTTAGTTCTACGGGCAGGTCGCTGTACACAGCCAGTTGACCGGCATTCACGATACCCATGCGTAAGCCGGCATGGATGGCGTGATACAGGAAGACAGAATGGATGGCCTCTCGTACGGGGTTATTTCCCCGAAAGGAGAAAGAAACATTGCTGATGCCGCCAGAAATGAGCGCGCCGGGAAGGTTGGCAGTAATCCAGCGTGACGACTCAATAAAGTCGACGGCATAGTTGTTGTGCTCATCAATACCGGTTGCTACGGCAAACACGTTGGGGTCGAAGATGATGTCATGGGGAGCAAAGCCCACCTGTTTGACCAGAATGTCATAGCTGCGCTGACAGATTTGCTGACGCCTGGCGAGGTTGTCTGCCTGACCGTCTTCATCAAAGGCCATTACCACAACTGCAGCGCCGTAGCGCAGACAGAGTTTAGCCTGTTCAATGAACGGTTCTTCACCTTCTTTGAGGCTGATAGAGTTCACCACACACTTGCCCTGGGCCCATTTCAGACCGGCCTCGATTACATGCCATTTGGAGGAATCGATCATCAGGGGGATACATGAAATATCCGGCTCAGTGGCGACCAGCTTGAGGAATGTTGTCATGGCTTCGACGGCATCCAGCATGCCTTCGTCCATGTTGATATCAATGATCTGGGCGCCGTCTTCTACTTGCTGGCGGGCGACCTCAAGGGCTGTGCTGTAGTCACCCTCCAGTACCAACCGTTTGAAGCGTGCGGAGCCAGTAACATTGCAGCGCTCGCCGACGTTTACAAACAGTGAATCGGCTGTAATGTTGAATGGTTCCAGTCCAGACAGACGGCAGGCAGGGGCAATTTTGGGGATTTCGCGCACCGGAAATGCTGCAACTGCCTCGGCGATAGCCCGAATATGTTCCGGGGTGGTACCACAGCAACCACCAATAATGTTGACCAGGCCGCTTTGGGCAAATTCGGCGACAATCTCGGCCATTTCTTCAGCACTTTCATCGTATTCACCGAATTCATTGGGAAGCCCGGCATTGGGGTGAGCGCTGACGCGGGTATCGGCAACGCGGGACAACTCCTCAATGTGTGGGCGCAACTCTTTGGCACCCAGGGCACAGTTCAGGCCAATGGAAAACGGTTTGGCATGTGACAGGGAATTCCAGAAGGCCTCTGGAGTTTGACCTGATAATGTGCGGCCACTGGCATCTGTAATCGTGCCGGAGATCATAACCGGCAGGCTAACACCCAGTTTTTCGAAGGTTCCCTGAACTGCAAAAATGGCGGCTTTGGCATTCAGGGTGTCAAAAATGGTCTCAATCAGGATGAGATCGGCGCCACCTGCAATCAGGCCTTCTGTGGCTTCGTTATAGGTTTCGACCAACTCGTCAAAACTGGTGTTGCGTGCCCCGGGATCATTGACGTCCGGCGAGATGGACAGCGTACGACTGGTTGGGCCGAGTACACCGGCAACCCAGCGTGGACGATCAGTGGTGGCGACACTGTCACAGGCTTGACGGGCGACCCGTGCCCCCGCCTCGTTGAGTTCACGGACCAGTGACTCCATGCCGTAATCAGCCATGGATACCGCTGTAGAGTTAAAGGTGTTTGTTTCAACTATATCTGCACCGGCTTCCAGGTAGGCTTTGTGAATAGCCTCGATCGTGTCCGGCTGTGTCAGTGATAACAGATCGTTATTGCCCGCTACATCCTGATGCCAGTCTGCAAAACGCCCACCGCGATAGTCAGCCTCACTGAAACGGTGGGACTGGATCATGGTACCCATGCCGCCGTCCAGAATCAGAATTCGTTTTTGGGCAGCTTCGTAGAGGGCATCAATGCGGGATTGTCTATTGTTCAAGGCGTTTTCCATTTGACTTCGGGTAAAGAAAGGGGCGCATTCTAACAGAGTTTCAACGAGTTGCTGAGGGTAGAGTTGTATCCAAGTTAGGATAAAAACCGTTTGAGAGATTGTGGGGAACTACCAACGCTGTTAAAATACATGACTAAATTAGTCGGGTATATCAATCAGGTTGTTTTCATGCTCAATATCACTATTACCGAATCCGCTCAGCAGTATCTTGGTGGCCTT